>DASTYK010000163.1 GCA_035764935.1 Longimicrobiales bacterium
CCTACCGACGCCTCGAATGGCAGGCCGACTTCGATTCCTGGGATGCGACCACGGAGACGTCCTACACGGACGGGAGCACCATCGTCTCCGGCGCGCCGAAAAGCAGCGCACCGTCCAGCGGTAAATGGGTCGCATACTACGTGAAGAGCTACAACTCCGTCGGCGAGAGCTCGGGCTCGGCGATCTTCTATTATCCGTATACGGGAATCGCACCGTATTGATCCATCGGGGGGGCGCGGCCGCGGCGCCCGCCGCGGCCGCCGTTACCCCGACTCCGATGGTGGTTGCCGGGGATCGTCGTGTTGTTCGCTGCGGCTGGCGCGGTGTACGGGGCCGTCAGCAGTGTGACGACCATGGGCCGTGCGGCATGCTACGGAGGGCTCGTCGGCTGCCTTCAGGCGCTCGCTGCCTCGCGCACCGGCCGCCGCAAGCAAGCTGCATACGCCCGCGTTGCGCGCTACGGCCACGATCGTGCGTGGCCGCCGAGCGCGGAGCACCTCCACGCGATACGTTCCCTGCAGCTCCGCGAACCAGCGGCCACCGGCCTCGCCGCCGCGTGTTCGTGCTGGCCCAGCGGTCGTTCAACTTCGACGTCACCAGGAAACCGACCGCCAGGCGGTAGCCGCAAGTCGTCCATTTTCGCATGCGCATTCCCCCTGATGTGAGACTTCCCGCGGTCGCGAGCATCGCGCTGCTCGTGCTGTCTGGCTGTGTCGAGGTGCAGCGGCTTCGCGCGACCGCCTCTTCACCGGGCTTGCACAGCGCATCAACCTCGTGCCAGGCGACGCCGATCGACTCCGCCGCGGCGCAGCGCCTCATGGACCACGTCGAGCGCGCCTACGGACGAGAGCCAGACGCACGCGGCTATTTCGAACTGCAATCAGCCACCGCGGCGCTCGTCGATCACGGACGCTGCCTGACGGCGGTGGCGCTCTCGTACGACCGCGAGCTCGGCGGCGGCATGGTCATCCTCGACCCTCGACGGCCGGATGGCGTACCCCTGGCCGCCTTCGACTATCAGGGTGCGCGCGAGCCGTTCGCCGCCGGAGCCGGCCGCCTCGGCGTCACCTACACGCACGTTCGGGGGTATGGGCTGTACGAGAGCCGCATCGCTGTCGCATGTGCGCTGGAGGCGGCCTGGAACGAGTGCCTCTCGGTGACTCGCGATATGCGCACCACGGTGGTCGGGGCGGAAGCCCCCCTCCATGCGGAGCAGGAGACGGCTGTCGCACTGCGGGGGGACACGCTGGTGCTCCGGCGGACGGTCACCTACGAGCGCGAAGGTGAACCGTCGCGACGTCCGACCACGAGCGTATCGCGGCTGGTGCTGCCGGCCGTCCCCTGAGAGCGGAGCGTTCGATGATGGAAGTGCATCAGGCAAGTCTCCGTGCACTGTGCCGCATGTCCGCAGAGGAGCTGGAATCCGCGGAGGCGGAATCGGTGCGCCGTGACTGTGCGGATGCACTGCGACTCGAGCTGGATTGCCGCCAGCTGGAGCTCGGGGTGTCCGAGCGCGAGGTGCTGGCGCACCTGAGCGACCTGCTGGAGGCATCGTCGTATGACGGCGTAGCGCTTGCGGCCGCCGTGCGAGCCGCCGCGGGGATGCTGGGCGCCGCCACTCCCGATCGCACCATCTGATATCGGCTGCGCCAGCCCGCACGCGATGCGTCGGGCTTCGCGCTGGACAGTTCTCCGTTCAGCCGCCATCGTTGCGCACGCTCGACCGTCACGCGCAGGTTGAACGGGCCACTGGACTGCTTCCAGACATCTCGACCCGGTGAGTGACTCATGGGCGCCGCATCCATGCAGGAGGCCACGACGCATCCGATGACACGACGGCTCATCATGTGGAACCTCGTAACGCTCGAGGGCTTCTTCGAGGGTCCGAAGAAGTGGGATCTCGATTGGAGCGCGTACGTGTGGGGCGACGAGCTGGAGCGGTTGTCGCTGGAACAGCTCCGGAGTGCCGACGCGCTGTTGTTCGGCCGGGTGACGTACGAGGGGATGGCCGCGCATTGGTCCGGGGCGAAGGGCCCGATCGCCGGGTTCATGAACAGCGTTCCCAAGGTGGTGTTTTCCAGAACGCTCGCCAATGCGGACTGGAACAACACCCGACTGGTGCGAGAGCATGCGGCTGAGGAAGTCGCGAAGCTCAAAAGCGCCTCCGGGCAGAACCTCTATGTCTTCGGTAGTGCGGATCTCTCGGCCACGCTGATGCAGCATGACCTGTTCGACGAGTACCGTCTGTGCGTGGTTCCCGTGGTGCTTGGCGCGGGAACGCCCCTGTTCAAGACCAGCACCGAACGCAAGAGGATGACGCTGCGGGAAGCGCGACACCTGCAGTCCGGTGGCGTCATCCTGTTTTGTGAACCGTGGCGGGCCTGACCTGCGAGGTCGAGCGATGCGCGTCGCACTGCTGACGGCCTTGATCGCAGCGGCAGCGTGCGATGTTACTCCCTCCAGCGGGCGACCGATGCGCCTGGTGGTGGGTTCGTCCGACACCGTGATCATCAACAGTATGCGCCCCGTCCAGCTTTCGGCGCGTGTGTTCGATTCGGCAGGGAGCCTGCTCCCTGGCGACGGGGTGCGTTATCAGTGGCTTTCCGGGGCGCCGCTGCCCCTGAGCGCGACTGGCGTGGCGACGTGCGCACAGGCCGGCGACGCCATTGTCCGTGCATCGCTTGGAGCGTTGGTTGCGCGCGTGGCGGTTCGCTGCCGACCGGTGCATGAAGTTCGTTCGATGCGAATGGTGAATCTTCTGGTCGGCGGTCCATCGCAAGAGATCCCGTTCGAGGCCGCCGATAGTGCCGGGAGGCCCGTGACGCTGCTGGCTGGCTACGTCACTGTCCGCGACAGCGGGATTGCGACGGTGCAAGGCAGCCGTATCACCGGCCGGACTCCCGGGACGACGTCACTCGATATGCGCATCGGTGATCGGACTGCCCACGCATCGGTGCATGCGTACGCGTTGGTGGAGACTGTTGATTCCATTCGAGCCGGGCAGCACCTCGCCGTGCCGGTACGGCTCAGCCCCGGTGAAGCACGCGAGTGGCGCCTCCCGGCGGCCGGGGAGCCGTACTTTGTAACGGTCATCGCCGACGCCGACGATCAGCCGAAGCTGCGAATTTACGTGGTGGGGGCGGACTGCAGCCCCGGTCTCGACGGGAACAGCTATTTCTGCACGGCACGGCAGCAGACCCGAGTAGGGATCTCGTATCCGACGCAACCTCGGTCGGGGGAGCAGGTGAGCGGCGCGCTGGCGGTCTGGCGACGGGACCGGCCCTCGCGTTCGTCCAGGTCGGGCCATGGGGCGACACGGACTGGCTGACCGTGCCTGCACGGTGTCAATTACGGCGGATGCGACGACTCCCCCTGTTCGGCACCGCCGTGGTGATGGGAATCCTGGCGTGTCGCCCGGCGCAGACAGCGCAGCGACTGGAACCGGTCGCCGCGGAGCCGATGCCCCGCTTCCCGGACGTGCTGCGCGCAGCACGGCTCTCCGGCGTGGTCGAGCTGGCGATCCCCGTCGCCGCCGACGGCAGCGTGACGGGCAGCCCGCGCGCGATCGAGTCGACACACGACCTGTTCCTCATCGCGGTACGCAATGCGGTCAGGCGGTGGCGCTTCCGGCCGGTGGACTCGCGCGGCGCACTGCGGCCCGACAGCGCTCGCGTGCGATTCACGTTCGCCATC
>DASTYK010000164.1 GCA_035764935.1 Longimicrobiales bacterium
ATGGCCGAACCATCGGCCCGGAAACCCAGGTGTTCGGGTTCGGCGCAGTCGCCCTGCAGTTCGCGCGTCGCCGTTAGCGCGCGTGGCGACAGGGAGCGCGACTGTCGCCATCGCTACTTCATCGCGATCACGTGCTCCACGAACTGATCGACGGCGATCTCGGTGCCCTGGTAGAAGCCCGACGCCTTGTTGTTCTCGAGGTCCGCTTCGTTCCGGTGCAGCGCCGTGAACACGTAGCGAGTGCCGGTACCCACGGGCTCCATCGTCATGATGGCAGTGATCGGGATGTCGTCGAAGACAGCCGGGCGATACCCGGGGAACAACATCGAGGTCCAGACGAGTCGCTTCATCGGAATGACGTCCAGGAAGCAGCCGAGGTTGGGGGATTCCTGACCGTCTCCCGTTGCGATGTCGATGCTGAGGATGCCGCCGGGTCGCACGTCCATCTCGGCTCGCGACACACGCCCCCAGGCCCTGGGCATGTACCACTCCTTGAGATGCTCCGGTTTCGTCAACGCTTCCCAGACGAGCCGCGTGGGTGCGTCGATGAACCGCTCGATGGCGAAGTCCAGTTTCGGATCGAAGGCGAAGTGCTTGCTCATGAGCGTGATTCCTTCTCCTTGAGGTGTTCGACGTGCTGGTCGAATCGGTCCAGCCGAGCTTCCCACAAGCGGCGACGCGCCGTCAGCCAGTCTTCGACGACCTTGAACCGTTCGGGCGCGATCTCGTAGGTCCGCACTCGCCCGCGCTTCTTCGACCTCACCAGTCGGCTCCGCTCGAGGACCGACAGGTGCTGCACGAACGACGGGAGTTGCATGTCGAACGGTGCCGCCAGTTCGCTCACGGTGGCTGGCCCGACAGATAGATGCTCCAGGACTTTCCGTCGAGTGGGGTTGGACAGGGCGTGAAACACTTCGTCAGCGGCTGCGGACTGAACCATTTCCGACACCGTCCCAATGCTCGGGTTATCCGTTCTGACCGAGGATTCTACGTCGGTGGAATACTTTTGTAAAGACCTAAGTATTTGACAACCCGGGATCCTGACTTACGATCGAGGCGCCGAACCCGCCGCGACCTCCTCATTACCTCCACCATTCGACGCCCGTGAAGATCACTGTCGAGACCCTCGTCAACGCCGATCCGGGCACGGTGTGGGATGCCTGGAACACACCGGAGCACATCGAGCAGTGGAATTCCGCGCAGGAGGATTGGCATACGACCAGCAGCAGGGTCGACCTGCGTGAAGGTGGGACGTTCTCGTCGCGGATGGAGGCGAGAGATGGCAGCGTCGGCTTCGACTTCGAAGGCACCTACACCCGCGTGGTGCCGAAGCAGCTGATCCAATACCGGATGAGCGACAGCCGCGAGGTGAAGGTCGAGTTCGTGGAGCGCCCCGGGGGAGTCCTTGTGACGGAGACCTTCGATGCAGAAACCGAGAATTCGCCCGAGCTGCAGCGCCGCGGGTGGCAGGCCATCCTGGACAATTTTGCCCGGTACGTCGAGGCGGGCCTCAGGCAGAGGCGCGAATGAACGCGCCGGCGTCCGCATGATGCGTCGTTCCCTGCTCCCCCAGTGGCTCCGGGTCGTCTCCGTCGCTGGCGGACTCCTGCTCTCCGCCACGCCCGCCCTGGCGCAGCGCGGCTCGGTCCTCCACGACGTGCCGGCGCAGCCAGCCCCTGGTGCGCGTTACCTGATCTACCTGCACGGCCGGATCATCGAGGAGAAAGGCGTTCGCCCGACGGACGAGCGCTTCGGCACCTACGAGTACCAGCAGATTCTCGACACCCTGGCGGCATCGGGAGCCGATGTCATCGCGGAACAGCGTCCGCAGGGGACGGACTTCCGCGCGTTCGGATCCCATGTTGCGGACCAGGTCCGGCGGCTTCTGGCCTCGGGCGTCCCCCCCGAGCGGATCGCGGTGGTGGGGTTCTCGAAGGGCGGAGCGATCGCGATCATCGCCTCGGCGCTTCTCAAGGATCCGGGAGTCACATTCGTGTTCCTCGGCGCCTGCGGTGACTGGGTGAAGGGGCGCGACGATGTCGACGTACGCGGGCGCATTCTCTCGATCTACGAGGCGTCGGACGAGTTGGGGGCGTCGTGCGAACCGCTCTTCGCGCAGGCAAGCGACCCGGGCGAGCCGCGGGAGGTCCGCATCGATACCGGAGCCGGACACGGAGCGTTCTTCCGGCCGCGCCCGGAGTGGCTTGGTCCCGTGTATCGGTGGGTCTGGAGGCGCTAAGCAGCGTACGTCGGGTGACGAGGTATCACGGCGCGCAGCCTCGAGACCGCCGCATTGCATGGACGGCTCAGCATTCAGCGGGCTATGTTCCGCCTCGCAGTTCGACCGCCGCAGGTGAACCCTTGGGTTGGATCGCTCCCAACTTTCCATGAAAACCAATCAGTGGGTTGCGAGTGCCGATTTCGTCCTGGTGCGGCCGGACGGCACCCGAAGTCCGGTCCATGTCGGGATCGCTGCACCCGAGCCGGCTGGAGCGGGGGAGTGGAGCTGTGGTGTGTCGCTGGCGGGGCTGTACGAGGAGCTGCCGCCGGTTTCGGGCACGGACAGCCTTCAGGCGCTCGGGCTCGCGTGGCGGCTGGCAGGGCTGCTCCTGGCGAGCGTCGAAGCCGCGGGCGGTCACCTCGAGTTCGACAACGGTGAGGTGGTGCCGCTGTCCGCGTACTTCGATGATCCACTGAGGCCACCCGCAGTCCCCGACCAGGCGATCTGACGCACGCCCATTGACGATTCAACGACTCCACTGGGACGAGTTCCATCCCGCCGTGCGACCTTCGTGGATGCCGTCAGCCGGTCAGGCTGGCGTACTGTGGCCGGCGCCGGTGGACCATGACGCGTGTTTCGCCGCGGCGGGCTTCCATGACTTCGCCGATACGACGCCCGCGTGGGACGCAGACTTTGCGACGCTCGTCGCGGACGTGGTGGCCTATTTCGACAGGAGGGGGGCGGGCTACCTCGCGGCGGGGGAGGCGCCGCCGCCTCGGTATGCCAGCCCCTCGCCGCTGGTAGCGGCGCTGGTTGCACCGGCGGGTGATGATGCGTTCCCGTGGTGTGAGGTGCACTTCGGGATGCCGGCCGCTGCGCGGATCCGGACCGGGGCGGGACACCCGCTCGTGTCCCTCTGGGCAGAGGTGCTCGACTGGAAGGATCTTCTGACGGCGGTCGCCTCGGGGCGCCCCGTCACGCGGGTCTCGCTGGAGTGGGGGCGTATTCTCTAGAGGACCGCGAACGCGGGCCTGGGCCGTAGCCTTCGACCACGCGCTCCGCTCGACGCGGATTCGCTACGCAGCAGCAGGCGGCCCGAACCACGTCGTCAGCGCGTCGCCTAGCCCCCGCGTGGTCGCGTCTCCCACCCACGCCACGTATCCGTCGGGCCGAATCAACACGGCGCCGGGAGCAACGACCGCGCCGAGTGCCGGAAGCTCCCACGCACCCGGGTATCCGGCGTCGATTACCTGAACGCGATCACGCCATGGCGTGATGTCGAAGCCACCCGGCTCATCGAGGTTGAGCAGCACGGGCCGCGCATCGTGCAGCAGCGAGAAGACCCGCAGTGGTCCGTTGGCGGTCACCAGGTCGAGATCAGGCATGCGGCGTCCGAGCAGCGGGTGGCCCTCGCCCAGGTCGTAATGGATGTCCAGGCCGGACATCATCGCGGCGAATCGTTTACGGGGCTCGTCCATGCTCAGCAGATCGGACACGGTGTCGCGCAACGCCTCGGTACGATCGTCAGTGCGCATGAGCGCGACCTGTGCCATCGTGGTGCGCAGCACGCGGGCAGCGACCGGATGGCGCTCGGCATGGTAGGTATCCAGGAGGGTTTCCGGCGACGTCCGGTTGACCACCTGCGCGAGCTTCCATCCCAGGTTCACTGCGTCCTGCACGCCGGTGTTGAGGCCCTGTCCACCGACCGGGGAGTGCGCGTGCGCCGCGTCGCCGGCCAGCAGGACCCGTCTGTCGCGGTAGGCCGCGGCCTGCCGGGTCGTGTCGGTGAACCTGGTGATCCATGTGGGACTATGGACGCCGTAATCGGTCCCATACACGGCGATGAGCCGCTCGCTGAGATCGCGGAGAGTGGGCTCATCCGTGTTTCCGACCTGCGGCTCGGTCAACATGACCCCCACCGTTCCGCCCTTCCCGTAGATCACCTCACCGCCCCTGATCTCGTACTCCACCTTGCCGATGGCGTGCATGCCTGAGGGCGTGCGACGAATGCCCGTCTCCGGCTCCTCCGTCATCTCGACCTCGGCGAGCAGCGCGCTCGTCGACGCGTCCCAGCCGGGGAATTCGATGCCGGCTGCCTTGCGGATCACACTGCGTCCGCCGTCGCACCCGACGAGGTACTGCGCCCTCATGCGCTGGCCATCCGAGACGGCGATGTCGACGCCGGTGTCGTCCTGCGCGAAGCCGGTCACCTCACGTCCGTACAGGATCGGCACCTTCAGCTCGCCGACCCAACCGGCCAGGATGCGCTCGATGTGTTTCTGCCACAGCGCGAGCCCGTAGGGGTGCCGGGTGGGAAAGTCGCTGATGTCGAGCCGGGTGGCGGCGAACCCCGCGACCTGGGCCACCTGTCCCTCCGACAGGAACCGATCCGCGATGCCACGCTGATCGAGGACCTCGATGGTACGTGACTGCAGACCTCCGGCGCGCGAGCCGGGGAGGGCCTGGCTGGCACGGCGCTCGACGATGGCGACGTCGACGCCAGCCAGCGCCAGCTCGCCCGCCAGCATCAGCCCCGTCGGACCGGCTCCGACGATCACAACCGCATGCTCGGTCATCGCAACTCCCGGTTCTGAGTGAGCGCGAAGTGTGCGCTCGCGCAGGGGCCTTGCCGCAAGACCCGGGGTTCGTGATAATCTCGGTTGGCGACCAACGACCGCGCAGGGCGGCTTCATCACCGGCGCCTCCGAAGGGGGTTCACTTCGTGCAGCTCGCCATCTACGTGAACTACCGCGGTACCTGCGAGGAGGCGTTTCGCTTCTACGCCCAACATCTCGGCGGCCGGATCACCGGCGTGGTGCGGCATGCGGAGATGGGCGACCCGCGGATACCGCCCGAGTGGGGCCAGAAGGTCGTGCACGCCCGCATCGAGATCGGGGGCACCGTGGTGCAGGGGGCGGACATCCCGACTGCGGAGCCGATGCGCAGCGCGTATCTCTCGCTTGCGCTCGACTCCGAAGCGGAGGCCGAGCGGGTGTATGCGATCCTGTCGGAGGGCGGCGAGATCTTCATGCGGATGGAGCGCACCGCGTTCGCCAACCGCTTCGCCATGCTCCGCGACCGCTTCGGCACCTCGTGGATGCTCCTGCATCAGCCAGCCGACATGTAGCACGGAGGAGTGAAATGGCAACGCCGGCGAAGAATACGATCTGCCTCTGGTACAATGGCGACGCCGAGGGCGCGGCGCGGTTCTACGCCGAGACTTTTCCCGATTCGTCCGTCGGCGCGGTGTACCGTGCACCCGCCGACTTTCCGTCGGGGAAGAAGGGGGACGCACTGACGGTCGAGTTCACCGTGATGGGCGTTCCGTGCATCGGGCTGAACGGTGGCCCCGGCTTCCCGCACACGTGGGCGTTCTCGTTCCAGGTCGCGACGGTCGACCAGGCGGAGACGGATCGCTACTGGAACGCGATCGTCGGCAACGGCGGCGAGGAGGGCGCGTGCGGCTGGTGCCGGGACCGGTGGGGCGTGTGGTGGCAGATCACGCCGGTCGCGCTGACCGAGGCGATGACGGGTGCCGACACCGCCGCCGCCAAGCGGGCGTTCGATGCGATGATGCAGATGAAGAAGATCGACGTCGCTGCGATCGAGGCGGCGCGCCGCGGTTGAGGAAACACCATGATGCTGCGTGCCGTCATGGAGGACGACCTCCCAACCTTCTTCGAACATCAGCTGGACCCGGAGGCGACCCGCTCTGGCGGTGCATCCCGCGAAGGAGTGGGACGCTTTCGTCCTGCACTGGCGGCACAAGGTCTTCGGTGACCCGACCACCAGAACGCGGACCATTCTGGTCGATGATCACGTGGCGGGCTACGTCGCCGGCTGGGAAGGAGGCGGCAGACGTCTGATCGCGTACTGGATCGGAAGGAAGTACACACCGCCCGTCCGATCACGGCCGCAGGTGAACCCGGGCGTCGGAAGGCGCACCAGGAGGTGGAGAATGGTCCAGGAAGGAGCCGCTCCAATTCGCCTCAACGCTGCCGTGCCGCAGTTTACGGTCCCCGACCTGGTGCGGACGGCGGAGTACTACCGCGATGTGCTGGGCTTTCAGATTGCGGGGTTCTGGGATGGAGAGCAGACGACCAGCACGCCCACGATTCCGCCGTCCTTCGCCGTCGTCTGGAGGGACGACATCGAGATCTTCTTCAACCGGGCAACAGGGCCGGTGAAGCGGGAGCGGGCTCCCGGCGCGTACGACGTGTATGTGCGGGTGACCGGCGTCGACGCGCTCGTCGCAGAGCTCATTCGCCGCGGCGCCGAGATCGTCGATGGTCCGGGTGACCGGATGTACGAGCAACGCGAGGTCGTGGTGCGCGACTGCAACGGGCTCATTCTCGCATTTGGAGAGCCCTCCTCCTAGCGGCGCGGTGGTGGCGGTCAGCCCATCGAAGGCTTGCCACCCGTCCAACCGGCAAGCCAGGCCCCGGTTACCCATTCGGAGTCGCATTCCGGCCCTGATGCGGACACTGGCAGCGCCGCCGGCAGACTGTGACCTGCCGATCATTTGACGGGGTTGGCTACATGGACGTCCCGACGAATCCGCATCCATCCTCGGACCCGCCATGCCACGCCCGCGCTATGTCGTTGCCCTCTTCGGTCTCGCGCCAATCGCAGTGGCCGGATGCAACACCCTTCTCGGCTCCGATGTCCGCGACGAGCCAGCGGTCATCATTTTCCACGGCGACACGACGGCCATCGAGGCTCCTTCCCTCACACCGACGGGTACCAGCTTCGTGGTCACCGTGCAGACCTTCGGCGGTGGCTGCACCCGCGAGGTCGCTCGCACGGATGTGGGGACGACCGTCCCGGGCGTCGTCGACATCTATCCGGTGAATCGTACGCGCATGCCACGTGAAGCCAATGAGGGATGCGCGGATGACCTGCTCGAGCTCCGCCATTCAGCCACCGTCCATGCATCGACGCCTGGCCCTCTCGTGCTTCGAGTGCATGGCGTGCAGCGCGGCGGTGTGACCGGCTCCACGACTGGCGCGGCTGTCGTGGAACGCACCGTCATGGTCCAATAACGGGGCTCCTGTCGGCGCCCGGTGCCGCCTGGCGCGGCGCGAGGGGCCGTCACACGGCGTGGCCTCGCCGTGCACCAGGCTTGCCGGACCTGAGGCGGCGGGGCATCTTCGGCTCCGGACATGCGCTTCACGACGCCCGTTCGCTCCACCGCCGCCGGTGAGCCGGGGCGCTAGATCCTGGCTTCCTCTCTCCGTAGTCGATATGCTGGCGCGTCACCTATTCCCCAGGCTTCGTGCGTGGGTCACTGCCGGCGTGCTGACGGCAATCGTGGCGCCGTGTTCGTCGGGGCAGGTCGTGAGCGGCATGATCGTCGGCGAACGAACGATGCGGCCCGTGGGCGGTGCGCGGGTCGCCCTGGTCGACGAGGCGGCCAGCGGCGTCTTCGCGCAGACGACCGCCGATAGCGTCGAGGCATTCTTCCATCTCGCCGCGCCTCGTCCAGGCCAGTACAGGCTCCGTATCACGCAAGGGCGTGGCGGAATCGTCTATAGCCCGCAGTTCACCCTCGACTCTGGCCAGGTGCTGGAACAGGTGTTCGCGGTGCCGCCCTTGCCCGGCGCGATGCTGGATGCGTACCCCAGCGGTGAAGTGACCCGCGTGGCGGTGCCCAAGCGAGGCCAGCGCGCCCCGCTCTATCCCCAGTCGCAGCGCGACGCGGCGGGGGAAGGAGTCGTCCGCGTAGTCGTGGTAGTCCAGGCGAATGGACGGCCGCAGATGGACACGTTTCGCGTCCTCGAATCGCCGCATCCGGACTTCACGCGCGCCGTGCAGCGCGCGGTGCGACGCTGGCGATTCATCCCGGCAGAACGTGATGGGATCGCGGTCGCTCAAGTCAAGCCGTTAGCCTTCGACTTCGGTATCGGCGAACGGCCATCGGTGCTGCCGGACGACGAGGAGGGCGCTGTGGTGATTCGGGCGCTCTGTGTGACGCGAACGCCGTAACGGGCTTCGTGACTCCTGTGCAGCTGCACGTACGAGTTCAGCCCCGGGACGTCGTCCGGCAGCGTCACGCGGCGTGGCGCAGCCACTTGTCACCCCGTAGGGGCGACCCGCATCCTTGTCGCCGCTCTTCGACCCGTCGGTCGCCGAGCGACTGAACCAGGACGGTCGCGAGGACGCGGCCGAGATGGAGCGAGCGTCTGCTCCACAGCGATCCACCTGATGGCGCGGCCGACAGCCGGCGCGCGCCCGTGGCAGTCGCAGCGCCCGCGGAACCGCCGCCCGTGGCGCGTCCCGCATCCTCATACCGTTTCCGGAGCAGCCGATCATGCGAATGCACACCATGCTCGCGTCCGCAGGCCTTGCATTGACCGTCGTGGCCTGCGACGTCAGCGAGCGCGCCGTGACAACGTCCGTCGGAGATGGGCCGTCGTTCGTGATCTCCCAGGATCCGTACCCCCTGCCGATCAACTGTCCCTCAGGCTACGAGTGCAAGTACGCCACGGACCGCGGGCCCATCGACGCACTGCCGAGTGTTCTGGAGACGAGCTGCGGTCAGGAAGCATGTGGTGGGCAGAACATGATGCAGAGCGGGTCGATCTCGGTGCTGAAGGACGGAGGCGTCGGGTATGCGGACCTGTTCAAGGGGACCTGCACCAACGGCACGCCGTTCTCACTACCGTCGGATTCGACGGCATGCTGGGACTGCACCGAAGGTTGCGCGGGATCCACATGTCCGCCCGGTGAACGCTGTTCGACCATCCTCCGGCAACCGGGCTCCGACTGTCGCCGCTTTGCATG
>DASTYK010000165.1 GCA_035764935.1 Longimicrobiales bacterium
GGCTTGTACGGCGAGAGCTTGCCCTCGATCGGCCAGTTGTTGTTGGCCGGCACCAGCATCCGGAACGCGATCCACTTCCCGTCCGGCGACCAGGCCAGGTCGTTGGGCGAATCGGTCAGCCGCGTGACCTGTGTCGCCGCACCCTCCGCGTCCATCCACCGCACCCAGATCTGCGTCCCGCCAGGCTCACCGCGTGCGGTGTACGCGATCCGCGTCCCGTCCGGCGACCAGACCGGGCTCCCCCCCTCCACCAGCGCGCGCGGCTTCGTGCCGTCCGCGTTCATGATGTACAGCGACGACTCCCACGAGTCGTTCACCTTGTCGACCCAGCGCCGTGCGTAGACGATCTCGTCCCCGTCCGGAGAAAGCTGCGGCGAGGAAACGGTCTCGTACTCGAGGTAATCGGCAAGGGTCAGGCGATCGCTCTGCTGGGCGGCCGCGGCGACGGGCACCGCCAGTGCAAGGAGCAGCAGACGCGCAGGTGCGCCGACTCGCATCGGGACCTCCGGAGAATGTGGGTGGAGAGCTGCCGTCAGGGTGATGCCGCGATAATAGCACGGCGGCCCCGCAGATAGCCAGCGAGGCCGGTCGCGTGAACGTGGCCGCGCCGGCTTGCCGCCCCGCCGAACTGCCGTCACATTCCGGAAGCGATTCCGAACGCTCGTTCGAACGATCCTCCGTACCGGTAGCTCGCCATGAACGACCTCCGACACCTGAACGTCGAGAAGCGCCCGCCGCGCCTGCGTTTCGAGGGGCGCGTCCTGTACCTGGTCGATGACGCCGACCTGGTCCGGCGCCAGCTCCAGGGCGAGGACATCGACCTGGAGACCGCCCGGGCGGCCGGGCTGCGCGACCAGATTTCGACGGACGAGATCACGCCGGCCTACATCTGCTACTACTTCGACGAGACGCTCGGCCAGTTCCCGTACCTGGGGCTGCGCGCGGGGGGCGAGTTCCCGGTGACGCGCGGGAGCGTGAAGAACGGCGGCTTCGCCTGCTCGGTCAGCGGCAAGCGGCGCGGCAAGGGCAGCTCGCGCGAGCAGTCGCCGTACGCCGAGCTGATGGCGGGCATCCGCGTGGTGATCGCGGAGAACATCGAGCGCATCTACAACGAGAACTGCCAGAACCTCGGCGTCCTCACCTCCACCGACTTCTCGCTGATCGATCGCATCCGCAACGGCGAGGAGATCGAGCTGGCGGCGTTCACGAATGACGTCGATCCGATCACGCGCGAGATCATCGAGTATGGCGGCCTGTTCGAGTACAACGTCGCGCGCCTGCAGGGCAAGGTGACGCTGCCGCCCGTGCATTCGCAGCTCGCACCGGGTGGTGTCGACCCGGATCTCGACGACGCGGAGACGGTGCGCGAGGCGCGCGGCTCCGGTGAGGACGACGCCGGCGCAGCCACGTACGGCGCCGAGAACGCCGCTGCACAGCTTCATGCGACGTCGCGCCCGTCGCTCGACGCGACCAGCGATGCCAGGCACACGGCCGCTGCGCACGACGGTCGCCGACGCCCGATGACGATCGCCGAGAAGATCTTCGCGCGGCACTGGGTCGTGGACGCGTCGAAGCAGCAGTTCGGCGTGCCCTGGGTGCAGTCCGGGGACAGCGGCTTCGTGCTCACGGACCTGCGCTTCTCGCACGAGTACGTCTCGCCCATGGCCGCGATCTTCTTCGAGCAGAAGCTCGGCGCAGACGCAAAGGTGACGGACCCGTCGTCGATCCTGATGTTCCGTGACCACCTGACGTACCTGCACGAGGTGATGCCGCAGGAGCGCGTGCAGCTCGGGCTGCTCGACGTCGCCCGGCAGCTCGAGGTGAAGCAGCGCGAGTTCGCCGCGAAGCAGAATATCAAGCTGTACGGCGAGCGCCTGGGCGCACGCCTCGGCTCCGAGGCGATCTGCCACAGCAAGGTGCTCGAGTCCTACGCCGAGCCGGGCATGATGATCGTCGGCACCGACTCGCACACGCCGCACTCGGGTGCGATCGGCTGCATCGCGTTCGGCGTCGGCACGACGGCGATCTTCAACTCCTGGATCACGAAGGACGTGCGCGTCAGCGTGCCGCCGTCGTTCAAGGTGGTGATCCGCGGGCAGAAGCCGGCGAACGTGACCGCCAAGGATTTCATGCTGGAGATCCTGCGCCACCCGTACATCAAGGACGGCCACGCGATCGGCCAGATCATCGAGTACGCCGGCGAGGCGGTCGAAGCGCTGTCGATCGACGAGCGCGCAACCATGACGAACATGGCTGCCGAGGTCGGTGCGTTCACCGGCATCGTCGCACCGGATGCGAAGGCGGTCGAGTACCTCGTCACGGAGCGTGGCGTGGACCGGGCGCAGGCGGAAAAGCTCTGCGAGGGGCTCCATTCCGATGGCGACGCCGAGTACGTAAAGATCATCGAGATCGACGCCTCGGCGATCCGCCCGATGGTCGCGCTGCCCGGCGATCCCGGCAACGGCCTGTACATCGATGAGCTGGGCGCGGAGCCGATTGCGCTCGACGTCGCCTATGCGGGCTCCTGCACGGCGGGCAAGAAAGAGGACATGGACATGTACGCAGCCGTGCTGCGCGAGGCGCGCGAGCAGGGGCTGCGCGTGCATCCCGACGTGAAGATGTTCATCCAGGTCGGCTCGCAGGAGGTGAAGCAGTACTGCATCGATCGCGGCTACATGCAGCTCTTCGAGGAAGTCGGCGCGGAGTTCATCGAGCCCGGCTGCGGCGCCTGCATTGCCGCCGGCCCCGGCACGTCGAAGACGAAGGACGAGGTGACGATCAGCTCGCAGAACCGCAATTTCCCCGGCCGCTCCGGCCCCGGCCAGCTCTACCTCGCCTCGCCCTACACGGTGGCAGCGTCGGCGATCGCGGGGCACGTGATCGACTGGGAGCCCGGCAAGCCGCTGCGGCAACTGGCAGCGGCGGAGTAGCCTCGAGGGTTCTGTCGTACGGCCCTGACGGCCCCGCGGGCCCACGGACCCTGATACACTGCTTGCGGGGCAACCCCGACACGGGAGGATCGAAAACGGATGGCGATCACGCTCGAGGACGTCACGGCAGTTCTTTCGGAGCTGGTATCGATCCCGTCCGTCAATCCCCACCTGTCCGATCACCCTGACGCGGGCGAGACCGCGATCGCGGACCACATTGTCGGCTGGTGCGCGTCGCGCGGCATCGAGGCGTGGACCGAGGAGGCCGCGCCCGGCCGGCCCAACGCCATGGCGCGCGTCGGCTCCGGCTCACCCGTTCTGATCTTCTGCGCGCACATCGATACTGTCGCCGTCGATGGCATGACCATCGAGCCGTTCACGCCGGACGTCTCGGACGGAAAGCTTTACGGCCGCGGCGCGTACGACATGAAGGCGGGGGCCGCAGCGATCCTGTGCGCGCTCCAGGCGCTCGCGCGTGATCCCGCGCCCGGCACCGTGATGGGCGCGTTCGTCTGCGACGAGGAGTGGGCGAGCGTTGGCGCGTACGACTTCGTCGAGCGCCACGGCGGCGACGCCTGCGTCGTCACCGAGCCGAGCGAGGGCCGGCTCGTCCTCGCCCACAAGGGCTTCGTATGGCTGGAGCTGACCGTGCACGGCGTTGCCGCGCACGGCAGCCGGTGGGACCTGGGCGACAGCGCGATCGCGCGCATGGCGCGCGTCGTCAGTGCGCTCGACGCATTCGATGGCGACGAGCTCCGAGAGCGGACTCACCCGCTGCTCGGCCCCGCTTCCATGCACGTGTCGCAGATCCAGGGCGGCAGTGGCATCTCGACATACGCGGCGGAGTGCAGGGCCCGGGTGGAACGGCGCACGCTGCCCGGCGAGACGCCGGAGCAGGTGCTGCGCGAGGTGCAGGACATCATCGCGTCCACCGGTGAGCTTGCTGACGTGCGCATCCTGATGGACCGGCCGCCTCTGGTCTGCGACCGCGACGCACCGATCGCGACGGCCGTGCGGGACGCGGCGCGCGAGATGACGGGGAGCGAACCGGAGGAGTGTGGCGTCGGCTACTGGATGGACGCGGCGGTCTTTGCCAGCGCCGGGATCCAGACGGTCAACATCGGGGCGGGCGGTGCCGGCGCGCACGGGGCAGAGGAGTGGGTCGACCTGGAGTCGGTCGTCGTCAACGCGCGAACCCTGGAGCGCACCGCACGCCGCTTCACACTGGAGTGATCCGGCCGTCCGTCCGGACGGGATGCAGCCGATGCTTTTGCACCCGAAGGATGCGCCGCAGCGCGAGAACCCGCAGGCTGCCCGGCCGCTTGCGCCCCTTCCCCCTCCGGCTACCTTCCGCCCATGCTCCGTGAACGGGTGATCAGGCAGGCCGGCCGTATTTCCGCCGCGCTCCTGCTCGTGCTGGCAGGCTGCGCCAACGACGACGGCAGAACACCCGTTGTCGTCTATTCTCCGCATGGCCGCGAGCTGCTCGAGACCTTCGAGCAGCAGTTCGAGGAAACCAATCCCGACATCGACGTCCAGTGGCTCGACATGGGATCGCAGGAGGTGCTCGACCGCCTGCGCTCCGAGCGAGCCAACCCGCAGGCGGACGTCTGGTGGGGTGCGCCGTCGCCCATGTTCGTGACCGCGACGGAGCAGGAGCTGCTGGCGCCGTTCTCGCCCTCGTGGGCAGGCGCCCTGCCTGCAGATGCAAAGGACGCCCAGGGCCGCTGGCACGGCACCTTCCTGACGCCGATGGTGATTGCGTACAACACGTCGCGCGTCGACTCGGCGAGCGTGCCGCGCGACTGGGACGACGTGCTCGCGCCGGAGTGGACGGATCGCGTGCTGATCCGCGACCCGGTCGCGAGCGGCACGATGCGCACGATCTTCGGGATGATCATCCAGCGCGGCATTCGCGCGACCGGCGACACGGCCGCAGGCTTCGACTGGCTGCGGCGGCTCGATGCCCAGACCAAGGAGTACGTGCTGAATCCGACGCTGCTCTACCAGAAGCTCGCGCGCGGCGAGGGCGACGTAACGCTCTGGGACATGCCGGACATCGAGGAGTTGAAGGCGCGCACGACGTTCCCGATCGACTACGTGCTGCCGACCAGCGGCACGCCGGTGCCGGTGGACGCCGTCGCGCTCGTCGCGGGCGCGCCGCACCCCGAAGCTGCGCAGCGCTTCATCGAGTTCGTAGGCAGCACCCAGGGCGTGGTGTTCGCCGCACGCAACTTCTTCCGCCTGCCCGCGCGCACGGACATCCCGGCCGACAGCTTCCCGGCGGGCCTCGCCGCAGCGCGCGAGCGGATGGTCACCGAGCCGATGGACTGGGACGCGTTCCAGGAGCGCTCGGCGGAGTGGATGCGCTACTGGGATGAGCACGTGCGCGGTCGCAACTGAGCCATGGTCGAGCTCGAGGGACTGCGCAAGGAGTACGTCGCCACGGCGCCGTCGGCTCCGCCGACGCTCGCCGTCGATGACCTGACCCTCACCGTCGAGCGCGGCGAGCTGCTCACCCTGCTCGGTCCGAGCGGCTGCGGCAAGACGACGACGCTGCGCATGATCGCGGGCTTCGAGCAGCCGACCGCCGGCACGATCCGCGTCGATGGCCGTGACGTGACGCGCCTGCCGCCCCAGAGGCGCGGCATCGGCATGGTCTTCCAGAACTACGCCCTGTTTCCCCACCTCGACGTCAACGAGAACGTCGCGTTCGGCCTGCGCACGCGCGGCGTGCGAAAGGGCGAGGCAACGGAGCGGGTCGAGGCCGTGCTTCGTCGCGTGGAGCTGGCCGGCTACGGCGAGCGACGCGTGCAGGAGCTGTCCGGCGGGCAGCAGCAGCGCGTCGCGCTCGCACGCGCACTCGCGCCTGAGCCGCCGCTGCTCCTGCTCGACGAGCCGCTCTCCAACCTCGACGCAGCGCTGCGCGAGAAGACGCGCACGGAACTGCGCTCGCTGCTCAAGCGGCTCGGAATGACTGCGGTGTTCGTCACGCACGACCAGGAGGAGGCGTTCGCGCTGGCCGACCGCATCGCGCTGCTCGACGCGGGACGGCTGCAGCAGGTCGGCACGGCCGAGGATCTGTACAACCAGCCAGCCAACGCCTTCGTCGCGTCGTTTCTCGGACGAGCGAACTTCCTGCCCGCGCACATCCGCGGCATAGCCGCCGACTCGCTCGCGTGCGAGGTGGCGAACCGCGCGCACTGGCAGGTGCTGCGCACCCCCGAGCTCGGCGGCGCTGCGGTGCGGGAACGCGTGCTGGTGATGGCGCGGCCGGAGTCGCTCGGCATGCACCCGCTCGAGGACAACGGCGACGGGACCGGCCTCGACGGCATCGTGGCTGAGCGGCGCTTCGCAGGAGCCGTCACCTACTACGTCGTGCAGACGTTCGGTGGTGAGCTGATGATCGCCGGCGGTCCCCACGAGTTCGAGCCGGGCGCACGCATCAGCATCCGCCCGCGCGGCCCCGTGTTCGCGTTCCCGGAACGAAGGGAACGAGAGCGACCGGACGAGCAGGCAGAGCCGGAGCCCTGATGGCGATCACACCGCAGGAGCAGCCGATCGCGACTGCGACGTTCGCAGGGCCCTCTCCCGGCGCCAGGCAGCGGCCACGCCGTCCCCGCTCGTCGCGCGGCATCATGTGGCTGGTCGCCGGTGTCTCCGTCTTCCTGCTGTGGACGGTTCTCTACCCCAACCTGTTCGTCGTTCTCGACAGCTTCCGCGGCGAGGCGGGCGGGACACTCGAGCACTACCGCCGCTTCTTCGACAGCCGCTCCGAGATGGAAGCGGTCTGGAACAGCGTGTGGCTTTCGCTCGCCAGCGTGGTGTGCGCAGGCCTGATCGGCGTACCGCTCGCTTTTCTGTTCGCGCGTGGCGATTTCCCCGGCCGGCGCGTGCTCAGCGGGCTGGTTTCTCTCCCTGTGCTGCTGCCGCCGCTCGTCGGCGTGATCGCGTTCCTGTTCCTGTATGGCGAGACCGGCTTCTTCACGCGCTCGGTGCAACTGCTGCTCGGCCTCGACGAGGCGCCCTGGCGGCTGAACGGCGCGGGGGCTGTGCTGCTCGTGCATGCGTACACGATGTACGTGTACTTCTACCTGTTCACGACCGCGGCACTCAGCCGGCTCGACGTGAGTCACACCGAAGCAGCCGCCGCGCTCGGCGCTTCCCGCGGTACCGTGCTCCGGCGAGTGACCCTGCCGTTGCTGATGCCCGCGATCGGTGGCGCCGCATTGCTGGTGTTCATGACATCGATGGGCAGCTTCAGCGCGCCCTACGTGTTCGGCGGCGGCTTTCGCGTGCTCTCGACACAGATCTTCTCCAGCAAGCTGAACGGCGACATCGGTATTGCAGCCGTGGAAACCATCGTGCTGGCCGCCGTCTCCATCCTGTTCCTCGCGATGCTGCAGCGTTACGAGGCGCGCCGTGAGTACACCGGCGCCGGCAAGGGACTCGGCAGGCTGCAGTACGGAGAGCGGCCGTCGAAGCGGCGTCGCGTGGCGTTCAGCGTACTCGCCTGGCTGATCGTGATCGTGCTGCTGCTGCCGCATGCGACGGTGCTGCTCGTCTCCTTCGTGCCGGCCGGCACCTGGACGACAGAGCTGTTCCCGCCCGTGTACTCGGTGGACAGCTACCGCAAGATCTTCTCGGAGGCCCAGCAGCTCACGCCCATCCTGAACTCGCTGCGCATGGCGACCATCGCGACGGTAATGAACGTCGTGCTCGCCTTCGCCGCGGCATACATCCTCGCGCGCAAGCGCGCACCCGGCCGCGGCCTGATCAACGTGCTGGTGATCCTGCCCTGGGCGCTGCCCGGCACCGTGCTCGCCATGGCGCTGGCATCTACGTTCAGCGTGAACCAGCCGTACATCGGCCGCTTCGTGCTGATCGGCACCGGCGCGATTCTGCCGCTGGCATACTTCATCCGCAACATTCCGCTGGTGACGCGCGCCGCGCTGACCAGCTTCCGCCAGCTCGACCCGGCCCTGGAGGAGGCAGCAGCTTCGCTCGGGGCGAGGTGGCTGACCACCGCCCGTCGCATCACGCTCCCGCTCGTCCTCCCCGGCATCGCCGCCGGTGCGCTGCTCGCGTTCGTGACCGCACTGGGCGAGTTCGTCGCTTCGATCCTCCTCTACACCCACCGCACCCGCCCCATCTCCATCGAGATCCTCGCGCAGCTTCGCGCCTTCGACTTCGGCGCCGCCGCCGCGTACGCGGTCCTGCTCATCATCCTGATGGCGGTCGCGTTCGTGTTCGGCCAGCGCGCGGTGGGAGAGGGACGCGGCGGTATCTGAGGGGCTTGCCGCTCGTTCGATCGCCAACGTGCGCTCGATAATTCACCACAGAGAGCACAGAGGACGCAGAGTTTTCCTGATTGGTTCCTGCGGATGCCTCAGCACCTCGGCATGCAATACAGAATCTGTTGTTTCTCCGCGCCCTCCGCGTCCTCGGCGGTGAATGAATTTCTCTCCGTGTACTCAGTGCTCGCTGTGGTAGACGGAATGGATGGTAGATCGAAGGAATGGTAGACCGAAAGGAACGTTCGTTGCGAATGAAGGCAGAGCGATGGCCAGCGGCAACCTCTACATCGGCATATCCGGCTGGACCTATGCCGGCTGGCGCGGCGGCGCGTTCTACCCGCGCGGCCTGGCGCATCGCCGCGAGCTCGAGTACACGAGCCATCACCTGAACGCCGTCGAGATCAACGGCACGTTCTACTCCCTGCAGCGCCCCTCCAGCTTTGCGTCCTGGTACGAGCAGACACCGCCGGGCTTTCAGTTTGCCCTGAAGGGCAGCCGCTTCATTACGCACATGAAGCAGCTGAATGATGTGCGCACTGCGCTCGCGAACTACTTCGCGTCCGGCGTGCTGCGGCTGGGGGAGAAGCTGGGCCCGATCCTCTGGCAGTTCTCCTCCCGTCGCCGCTTCGATCCGGAACGCTTCGCCGGATTCATGCGCCAGCTTCCGCGCACCATGCGCGCGGCGGCGCGCCTCGCCGGGGAGCACGATCATCGCGTGAAGGAGAACGGCTGGACCCGCGCCGTGACTGACGGTCCGATCCGGCACGCGTTCGAGGTGCGCCACCGGAGCTTCTTCAACGACGAGTTCATCGAGCTGTTGCGGACGCACGACGTCGCGCTCGTATTCTCGGACGCGGGTGCGGAGTGGCCATACTCCGAGGACATCACCAGCGACTTCGCGTACGCGCGACTGCATGGCGCCGAGGAGATCTACGCCAGCGGCTACGATGAGAGGGCCCTCGAGCAGTGGGCGCGGCGCATCCGCAGCTGGAGCGCCGGTCGCGAGCCGCGGGACGCCCGCCGCTGTGCACCACGGAGCACGCCGGGCAGCGGGCCGCGCGACGTGTATGTATTCTTCGACAATGACAGGAAGGTGCGCGCGCCGCACGATGCGATGCGGCTCGCGGAACTGCTCGGACTCGACTGGAAGGAACGGCACGCATGAACGAGCGCATCGAGGCACTGCGGAAAATGCTCGAGAAGAATCCGCGCGACGGGCGCGCGCGCTTCGGACTCGCGGCGGAGTACGAAAAGGCCGGCCGCTGGCACGACGTCGTCGATCAGCTCAGCGCGTACCTCGCCACGACGGACGACGAGGGCAACGCCTGGGGTCGGCTCGGCCGCGCGCTGCGCGAGATCGGGCGCGAGAACGAGGCGCGCGACGCGTACCGGAAAGGCGTCGAGGCCGCGGCCCGACACGGCCATCCCTCGATGGCCGCGGATTTCCAGGAAGCGATCGACGAGCTGAACGAGCTCGCCTGATATCCTGCCCCGCACCCTTGCGCGGACCGAAGCCCGCCCGAACGTTACCCGCGAGCGCGCAGCAGTGCGCGTGCAGGTGACGAATCAGAACGGAGCAGCACATGGCCATGGCAACACGGCGGGAGCGTGTCGTTCCCCGCCTGATCGAGGAAGAGATGCGGGAATCCTTCCTCGACTACTCGATGAGCGTGATCGTACAGCGCGCGCTTCCGGACGTGCGCGACGGTCTCAAGCCCGTCCATCGACGCATCCTGTACGCGATGATGCAGGCGGGCCTCGCGCCGAACCGGCCGTACAAGAAGAGCGCGACGGTGGTCGGCGACGTGCTCGGCAAGTACCACCCGCACGGCGACATGGCCGTTTACGACGCGCTCGTGCGGATGGTGCAGGACTTCTCGCTGCGGTACCCGCTCGTCGACGGGCAGGGCAACTTCGGCTCGATCGATGGCGACAACGCTGCCGCCTACCGCTACACGGAAGCGCGTCTTACGCGGATCGCGATGGAGGTCCTCGCCGACATCGACGAGGACACTGTCGACTTCACGCGCAACTTCGACGACCGGCTCGAGGAGCCGAGCGTTCTGCCCGCGCGTTTTCCGAACCTGCTCGTCAACGGCAGCAGTGGCATCGCGGTGGGGATGGCCACGAACATCCCGCCGCACAACCTGCACGAGATCGCCGATGCCGTCCGTCACCTGGTGAAGCACCCGAAGTGCACGGTCGACGAGCTGCTACCCTTCGTGCCCGGCCCGGACTTCCCGACCGGTGCGTACATCCTGGGGCGGAGCGGGATCGAGGACGCGTACCGCACGGGACGCGGCCGGATCGTGATGCGCGCCATAATCCAGCGCGAGTCGCGGCGCGGCGGTCGCGAGCAGCTGATCGTCAGTGCGCTCCCCTACGGCGTTTCCAAGGCAAAGGTCATCGAGCAGATCGCCAACCTGGCGCGCACCAAGCTCGAGGAGATCGCCGATCTGCGCGATGAGTCGGACCGGGAAGGGATGCGGCTGATCATCGAGCTGAAGCGGGACGCCTCGATCCAGAAGGTGCTGACGGCGCTGTACCGCAACACGCAACTGCAGGCGACGTTCGGCGCGATCATGCTGGCACTCGACAATGGTGTGCCGCGCGAGCTCAACCTCAAGGAGATGCTCGAGCGGTTCCGCGATCACCGGCTGGACGTGATCCGCCGCCGCTCGCAGTGGCGCCTCGACCGCGCGCGTGCCGAGGCACACATCCTGGAAGGGCTGCTTATCGCGCTCGACAACATCGACGCGGTGATCCGCATCATCCGGAAGTCGAAGGACCAGAAGGAAGCTGCCGCAGCACTGCGGAAGAAGTTCGAGCTGAGCGAGGAGCAGGCCGACGCGATCCTCAACATGCGGCTCGGCCGGCTCACGTCGCTGGAGACACAGGACCTCAGGAAGCAGCTCGCCGCGCTCCGCAAGCAGATCAAGGAGCTGGAAACGCTGCTCGCCAGCGAGAAGAAGCAGCTCGGCGTGATGATCGAGGAGCTGGACGCCGTCGTGGAGGAGTTCGGCGACGAGCGGCGCACCGAGATCCTGGACGAGGAGAGCGGCGCGGTCGTCGAGGTGGAGGAGGTCGTCTCGGAGGAGCAGGTCGTCATCACCTTCAGCCACCGCGGCTACATCAAGCGCGTGCCGCTTGCGCTGCACCAGCGGCGGCTCGCAAGCGGGCGCGCGATCGCGGGCATGGACCGCTACGAAGACGACTTCCTCGAGCACGTCTTCGTTGCGAGCACCACGGACGTGCTCGTCTTCTTCACGGACGGCGGGCACGCGCACGCACTGGAGGTGCAGAACGTGCCCGAGGGTGGCCCGCAGAGCCGGGGGCGCGCGATCGCCCAGCTCGTCTCGCTCGAGCGCGGCGCAAAGGTGGCCGCGCTGATCCCGGTCGCCGAGTTCGAGGCCGATCGTACGCTCGTGTTCCTGACCGCCGCCGGCATCATCAAGCGCACGGGTCTGGACCAGTTCGCCAACATCCGGACCGGCGGTATCGCCGCCATCCGCCTGCAGGACGGCGACGTACTGCTCGACGTCCAGCCCTCGGATGGCAAGGCGGACGTCGTCATCGTGACGGAGCAGGGCCGCGCGATCCGCTTTGCGGAGTCACAGGTTCCCGCCACGGGACGGGTGACGCAGGGCGTGAAGGGGATCGGGCTGCGCAAAGGCGACGGGGTAGTCGGCATGGTCGTCGTGCGACGCGATGCCAGCGTCTGCACGGTCACCGCGAACGGCTACGCCAAGCGCACGCCGATCGGCGACTACCCCGCGCAGAACCGTGGTGGTCTCGGCACGATCACGCTGGATGTGACGGACCGGACCGGCCCGCTGGTCGCCGTCAAGGAGCTGATCGAGGGCGACGAGCTCATGCTGGTCGCCCAGGACGGGACCGCCGTGCGCCTCGGTGCGGAAGACGTGCCGGTACAGGGCCGCGCCACGCAGGGCAAGCGGCTCGCGAAGCTGGAATCCAGGATCGTGGAGGTGGCCCGCGTCGCGCGGGAAGCAGACGATGGTGGGCCGGCCTCACGCGGCAGGACGTCCTCACGCAACAACGGCTCGGCCGAACGCGCCCGCAGCGGGAAGCAGCTGGACCTGATCGAGTGACGGCTAGAACGAGGCGAGCAGCCGGCGCACCGCCTCATTGAAGATCTCGGGTGCCTCGAGGTTGGACACGTGTCCGGCCTCGGGGATCACCTCGATCTGCGAGCCGCGGATCGCGCGCGCCATGAGCTGCGCCTGGCCGCGGTCCGTGATCTGGTCCTCCGCACCGACGATGACCAGTGTGGGCACGCTGATGTTGCGCAGGTCCGGCTCCGAGTTCGGACGCACCGCCATGCCCAGCAGGGCCCGCGCGATCGACTCCGGCCGCGCGGCCGACATCATGCCCCGCACGAACTCCGCGACCTTCGGCTTCGTGTACGGCGTGACGGGCGCGAACAGCTTCTGCATCATCGAATCGACGACGACGCCGTTGCCCTCCGCCTGCACGCGCTGCGCGAGCTGCAGCCGGTTCTGCTTCTCCTGATCGCCGTCGGCCGTCGCGCGCGTGTCGGCAAGGATCAACCCGCCCACCATCGACGGATAGCGGCGCTGCATCGCGAGCGCGATGTAGCCGCCCATGGAGAGCCCGCAGATCACCGCGCGCCGGACCCGCAGGTGCGTCAGGAGCGCGGCCGCGTCATCGGCGAACATGTCCATGGTGTACTGCGGGTCGTCGCTGCCGGCGCTCTCACCGAATCCGCGCAGGTCCATTGCGACGCCGCGCCATCCCTTCGGCACCGCCTGCAGCTGGTTGTACCAGAGCTGCCGGTTGAAGGGAAACCCGTGCAGGAAGAGAATCGTGCGCCCCGACCCCGTCTCGTCCCAGGCCAGCTCACGACCGTTGATCGTCGCCTTCATCGCATGCCCCCGGCCACCCGACCGCAGCTCAAAGGCCCAGTGAGGCCCGGATCAACGGATCGATCCGCTCCGGCGTCCACGGCGGATCGAACGTCAGCTCGACGTCCGCGCTCTCCACGCCGTCCATCGCCTCGATCGCCGCCTTCGTCTCGTCCAGGATCTGCGGTGCGACCGGACAGAAGGGGGAGGTCAGCGAGATGCGCGCACGGACGTGTGAGTCCTGCACCTCGACATCGTAGACCAGGCCGAGCACCACCAGGTCCAGGTTCAGCTCGGGGTCCTTCACCTTTCGCAGCGCGCGACGCACGTCCTTTTCCGTAACCATATCCCTGCTCATCACGAGGAACCCGGTCGCCGCTGCCCGGCTGGCGAGCTGGCGGCGCCGAACCTGCAAAATCGCCCTTGTGAGGCGAGACGTCCACCCGTACGACGCCGCCCGGCCTTGTTGACACCCTGCGGAGGGCGCGCGTAGCCTCACGGGCGGCTGCAGCCGCACCCCTCCGCGCTATTTCCACGGAGACGCGATTTTGGCTGGTACCGGAACGATCCGACGAGTTGCGCTGAACACCGGCGGCGGCGATGCGCCGGGGCTGAACGCGGTGATCCGCTCCTGCGTGCTGAGCGCGCTCAGCCGCGGCTGGGAGATCTACGGCATACGCCGGGGCTACGGCGCGCTGCTGGGCGAGGACGCCATCGTGCGACTGGACAGCGACGCGGTCAGGGGCATCACCCACCTCGGGGGGACCATCCTCGGCACCACGAACCGGGGCAACCCGTTCGAATGGCCGACGATCGGACCGGACGGCGACATCCAGACGATCGACCGTTCCGACGAGGTGCTCGACGCGTTCCGCACCCACGGCTTCGACGCGATGATCTCGATCGGCGGCGACGGCACACTCAGCATCGCCCATCGACTGGCGGAAAAGGGCATGCCCGTGGTCGGCGTGCCCAAGACGATCGACAACGACCTGGCGGTGACACAGGTTACCTTCGGCTTCCACACGGCCGTCGAGACCGCCACGGACGCGATCGACAAGCTGCACTCGACCGCCGAGAGCCACGAGCGCATCATGGTCGTCGAGGTCATGGGCCGGCACACGGGGTGGATCGCGCTGCACTCCGGCATCAGCGGCAGCGCCGACGTCATCCTGATCCCGGAAATTCCTTACGACATCGAGCGCGTCGCAGCGAAGATCCGGCGCAGGTACCAGCGAGGGCGGCGCTTCGCGATCGTCGTGGTCGCGGAGGGGGCCGTACCGCGGGACGGCACCGCCACCTTTGTCGAGGAGGCGCATCCGGGCAGTGCCGCCCGCTACGGCGGCATCGCCGAGCGCCTCGCGAGCCAGCTCACGGAGCTGACCGGCTTCGAGTCCCGCTCCATCGTGCTGGGCCACCTGCAGCGCGGCGGCAGCCCCACGTCGTACGACCGCCTGATCGCGCTGCGCTTCGGTGCAGCGGCCGTCCGCCTCGTCGCCGAGGAGCGGTTCGGCACCATGGTCGCCCTGGACCCGCCGGAGATTCGCGCCGTACCGATCGCGGACGCGATCCGCCAGCTCAAGCGGGTGCCGACACACTCGGATATCGTCCAGACGGGCCGCGACATCGGCGTCTCGTTCGGCGACTGACGTGCGACGCCCCATGCGGCGTCCATCGTTGGAGCAGGCCGTGCCGTGTATCACGTACACGGCGCACGCGTGCCCGCCAGGGCACGTCACGATACACGACGGTCGCGCGACCCGTGTCGCGCGCAGCTACACCTGTTAAGGAGGCAGTGCGATGAAGCGCATGTGCGCCACCGGCGCCATGCTCCTGCTGTTCGCGGCCACGGCGGACGCGAGCGCGCAGCAGCAGCCGGGCACCTTCGAGCTTTCGGTCGCGAACATCATGCGTGGACCGGAGCACGTCGGAGAACCGCCCTCACGTGTGCGCTGGAGCGACAGCGGCGAGTGGGTCTACTTCTACTGGAAGCCCGGCGGCCGACCCTGGCACGAGGAGTCCGCGCTTTACCGCGTACCCGCACGCGGCGGCGAGCCCGAACGGCTGCCCGACGTGGTCGCGGACTCACTGGCCCCGCTGCTCGCCAACGGCGACATCTCCCGGGACCGCCGCTGGCGCGTCGTCTCCAGCAACGGCGACCTGTACCTCGTCGATCGCCGTAACGACCGCGTGCGCAGGCTGACCGAGACCACCACGCACGAATCGAGTCCGGTCTTCAGTGCGGACGCGGCGACGGTCTACTACCTCAGCGAGGGGCCCGCCGGGTACAACATCCTCGCCATCGACCTCGGGCGTGGCGGCATCCGCCAGCTCACGGACATCAGGACAGGACCCGCGCCGCGAGAGCCTGAGCCGGCAACGGGGCAGCGCGGATTCCTCGAGCAGCAGCAGGAGGAGCTGTTCGAGCACATCCGCACGGCGCGCGAGCGACGGGAAGCGCAGGAGGCGCGGCGCGAGGCGCGTGAAGCACGCCAGCTGCAGCCGATCTACCTGGAAAAGGACGAGACGGTTCAGGCGCTGGCCGTCGAGCCGCGCGGAAGCTTCGCGATCATCGAGGTCGAAAAGCCGTCGGATCAGCCGCGCCGCACGCTGATCCCGGACTGGATCACCGCGTCCGGTTACACCGAGACCCGGGAGATGCGCGCCAAGGTCGGAGACAACACCCCCGCGAACAGCCGTCTCGGTGTCGTCTCGCTCGCTGACGGCAGCGTCCGGTGGCTGGACCTCGGCCGCGCGTCCGGGGACAGCACTCGCCCCTTCTCCTCCACCGGGTTCCTCGGCTGGAACGAGCAGGGCAGCCACGGCCTGGTCGCCGCGCTCGACTACGACTTCGAGAACGCGTGGCTCTGGTCCATCGACGCCGCAACCGGCGCACTCACACTGCTGCGCCACGACTCCGACGACGCATGGCTCGGCGGCCCCTGTGCCTTCTGGTTCGGCTGCGCCGGCTTCCTGCCCGATGGCCGCAGCGCCTGGTTCGTGAGCGAGGCCGACGGCTTCAGCCACCTGTACACCGTGCCCGTGGGCGGCGGCAGCGCCCGCCAGCTCACGTCAGGCGACTGGGAGGTGCAGGAGGTCCAGGTCGCACCGACGGAGGATCGCTTCTACCTCACGACCAGCGAGGGCACGCCACACGAGGTGCACTTCTACCACATGCCTCTCTCGGGCGGGGAGCGCACACGGATCACCACCGAGCCCGGACGCCAGGACGCCACACCATCGCCGGACGGACGACGCGTCGCCGTCGTGCACTCCTTCGCGAACGTGCCGCCGGAGCTCTACGTGGGCGAGAACCGGCAGCGCACAGCTCTCGCGCGCGTCACGACGTCGCCAACGGCCGAGTGGCAGACAGGGCCGTGGATCGCGCCGGAGATCATCCGCATCACCGCGCGCGACGGGGTTGCAGTACCGGCGCGCATCTACCGGCCCGAAGATCTGGGCGCCACGCCCAACGGCTCGGCAGTGATCTTCGTGCACGGCGCCGGCTACCTGCAGAACGTGCACGACTGGTGGTCGACGTATTACCGCGAATACATGTTCCATCACCTGCTGGCGCAGCGCGGATTCGTGGTGCTCGACCTCGACTACCGCGCGTCCGCCGGCTACGGCCGCGACTGGCGCACCGCGATCTACCGGCACATGGGCGGCACCGACCTCACCGACCAGGTCGATGCCTCCCGCTGGCTGCAGCAGCAGGGCATCGACCCCGAGCGCATCGGCATCTACGGCGGATCCTACGGCGGGTTCATCACACTCATGGCGCTCTTCACCGCAGCCGACGAGTTCGGCGCCGGCGCAGCGCTCCGCTCGGTGACCGACTGGGCCCACTACAACCACGGCTACACGGGCCGGATCCTCAACCTGCCCCAGGAGGACTCCGTCGCCTACCGGCAGTCCTCGCCCATCTACTTTGCCGAAGGCCTGGAGGATCCGCTGCTCATGGCGCACGGCATGGTCGACGTCAACGTGCATTTCTCCGACATCGTCCGCCTCACCCAGCGCCTCATCGAGCTCGGCAAGACCGACTGGGAGCTCGCCGTCTATCCCGTCGAGGACCACGGCTTCGTCGAGCCGTCGTCATGGACCGACGAGTACCGGCGCATCCTCGAGCTCTTCGAGGAGAACCTGACACAGGCGCGCAGCGCCGCCGCGGGACGCGGCAACTAGCCGCGAAAGCCGCCACGCAAAGTCATGGCAATGAAACGAGGGAGCGCCGGCACGCCCGGGACGCTCCCTCGTTTTTCTTGATTTCTCTACGCTGCGCCGCCTGCCGCACGACGGGACTTGCAAACCCTTCGCCCTGCGGCTTACCGCCTGCCGAACTTCCGGTTCATCAACGCGACATGCCGCTCGCTCTCGCCCGTCAGCACCTTGTCGGCATAGCCGTTGTCCGGATCGCCACCCGACTTCAGTACCCGGTCCACCGTTCCCGGCCCGCGGTTGTACGCGGTCAGCGCAAGCTCCGTGTCACCCTGGTACTTGTCGAGCAGCCTGCGCAGATACGAGAAACCGATGCGCAGGTTCGTCTCCGTATCGAACAGCTCGGTCCGGCTCGTGCCCGGCTCGACGTCCCGCGCGGTGGACGGCATCACCTGCGTAAGCCCGATCGCGCCGACCGGCGAAACCGCCGCCGGACGAAAGCTCGACTCGGCCGCAACCAGACCGAATGCCAGGTCGGGCTCGATTTCCGCCTCCAGCGCCACGTCGTGAATCTGCTCGGCAAGATTCACCGGCACGTCGAACGCCGACGCCAGCTCGACGATCAGACTCTGCCGCTTCTGCTCCATCACCCGCGCACCCCACTGCTCCGCCATCGGATCCACCGCCGATGCCTCGACCAGCTCGGTCGGTCGGACACCCTCGAAACCGCTCGTGCTCAACAGAGCAACCGATGGGACCAGCAGTGCGGCGCCTGCGGCGATGCGCGCTACAAAGCCGCGACGCATCATCGCACGCGGGCCTTTCAGCTCCGGAACCTTGATCACGGCTCCCTCCGCTCGCTGTTTGCCTTCTTCAGCTTTCCGCATTGAAAGGGGAAAGCGCGCTCCGCGGCGCGGCGCCGCCCGGGCGCCCGCCTCGCCATAAAGGTAAAAGCACCAAGGAGTTAGCGTAACCCGCATGTGGCGGATGAAAAGACCAGGCGGCACAGTGCCTTTCGAACCGGGCACCAACAGCTCCGGTAGCAGCGTGGTGACTGTCCCCTGATAGAGACACCTCGGCCGGAGCTATGGCAACCGGATCTGCGTGGTCTGGCCCATGGTCAACCCCACCGTGATCGGACCCGAGGTCGCGCCGCTGCTGCTGCGAGCGCTGAGCTGGATGCTCGGCTGGGGCGGTGCGGCGATGACGAAGCGTTCGCGGGTGCCGGCGCGCACCGTCCCGAGGGTGCGGCTGCCGCGCCCGTCATCGTAGGAGACGACCATGTCGGTCGAGCGCGGGTTGTAGACTTCGATTGCGTAGACGGTGCCTGGCTCGCTGTTCACTTCCACGGCGCGGGCGCAGCCGGCGACGAGTGGAATGGCGAACCAGACGCCGGCACGGCGCAGGAGTCGGATGCTCATCGATTGCTCCGGTTGTCGGATCAGTTTTCCGGCCGCGTGCTTTGCACGAACCGGACCCGCTGATGCCGTCAGTCCGGGAAGGAGAAGGAGCGTGCGGTCTCGTCGTCGACGGGGCGGCCGGTCATGACCTCGATCAGCAGTGTCATCTCGGCGCCGATGCGCGTGACGCGCTCGAGTACGGCGAGGATGTGCGCGTACTCGAAGTAGGCGGCAACTGCGTCCTCGGCGGCCGGGTGATGGTCGAGGATCATGCCGTCCATGCGGGCGCGGGTCTCCTCGAGCGCCAGCTCGAGCGCGCGCTGGACGGAACGCTGTGCGTGCAGGGTCGGGACGGAGATCTCGCCCGCGAGACGCGGTGCGAGGGCTTCGAGATCTGCGAGGGCACGTGGCGGCGCTGCAACGGAGAGCTCGCCGCTTCCGTGTGCAACGAGCACACGCTCCGCGGTGGAGGCCAGCGCCGTCAGCTCTTCGAAATTGCAGTGCAGGTACATCGCGTCCTCGCTCTGTTCCTGTTTCACTACGCTGCAGGCGCAAGCGTTGTTCCGCACGCAGCCATGCCCCTGTCCCAACAGGTGGAACGCGCGGCCAAGCTGTTATGTGACTTTACGTTGCGATGCGCGGCGCCGACCGCTGTCCTGGCGGGTCGGCGGGCCGTCATGTGAAGCGAGTGCGCAACATCGGAACGGAGTAGCGAAACGACTCAGCGCACGATGCGCGCGAACACGAATCCTGCGACCGCGGCCGCGACGAGAGCGGGGATCGGCTTTTCGCGGACCCGGGTCTCGAGCTCCAGCCTCATCTCTTCGACGTCGTGAGCGCGCAGGTAGTCTGCGCCGGTCTCGAGCATGCGCCCGGCGGATTCTGCGGCGCGGCCTGCCTGCGCGCGTGCGCCGCCGCGTCGGCGCATGCGACGCCCGCGGTGCTCGATCCGGTCGGCCATGCTGTCGAAGGCGTCCGCAATGCGCTCGCGTCCGCCGTCGGCCTGGCGGCGGCGCCCGGCCGGTGCCGCGCGCTCGTCGTATTCCGTCTCATCGCGGTAGCGGTGCTCCGGCGACATCCTCTCGTGCTCGGTCATGACCGCAGCGTCCTTTCCGGTGCATGGCGGATGGCGGGCTCGATCGTCTCGTGCTCGCCGGCGGTAAGCTCCTGCTTCATCTCACGCAGCTCCTGCCTGGCCCAGGTTCCCGTCCGGTCCAGCGAGGCGAGCGTGGCCTCCGGCCTGAGCTCGCCGCTGCTGAAGACACGCATGCCGCTCCTGGCCAGCAGCCCCCCGACCAGGAGGAACACAACGCCGACGATGAGGGCGCCGAACCCGAACCGACCGCCGAGCAGGTGGCCGACGCCGATCGCGGCTGCCGCGGTGAGCGCGATGCCGCCGAACCAGGCGAGCGCGAACGCGATGGCGAGCTTGCTGGAGTCGCGCATCAGCCCGCGCGCTGCCTCACGCATCTCCAGCTTCGCCAGTGCGACCTCGCCGCGCACGAGCGCGGAGGCGTGGTCGGCCAGGCGCCGGAAGAGATCGGTCAGGCCGGGCTCAGCGCCGTTGCCTGCGTGCGGCTGTTGCATCGCATACCCTCTGATGGTGACGCGCATGATGCGTGGACCGCCCGTGTGCCGCAACGGTCATGCCCCGTCCTGCCGGACGAGGCGTGGTCCCAGCCAGAAGCCGCCGACCACGTCGATCAGCGCGTGAGCGAGAATCGCAGGTACGATGCTGCCGGTCGCGAGCAGCACGACCGACAGCAGGGCGCCGAGGAGTGCAGCCCGCAGCGCGCCGCTGAAGCCCTGGTAGGCGTGCAGCAGGCCGAACACGGCGGCGGCGATGAGTGCGGCAACGATTGGCGAGCCAACGGCAACGGCGATCGCCGGTACCAGGAATCCGCGGAAGACGAATTCCTCGCACACGCCGGCGGTAATGGAGACCCCGAGGAAGGCGAGGCGCTCGGCCGCGGTGCGCGGCAGCAGCCCTGCGAGCGTGGGTGACTCGCGCACGCCCAGGCGGTGTGCGAGCAGCATGAGGCCGACGCCGCCGAGCGTGAGTGTGCCGGTCCAGGCGAGCGTAGATGCGAGTGGCAGCGCAAGGAGCCCCAGCTCGCGCGCACCCATGTCGCTCACGAACGCCACGGCCGCGGTAGCCGCCGCGAGCAGCCACAGGCTCAACGAAGTCTGGGCGTACAGCGACATGCGCGACGGCAGCTCGACCTGGGCGAGCGCACGCGCCTGTGCAACGGAAATCGGCGGCAGTGTCGCGACGAGCATGGTGGTCCAGACGCGCGCGGCGCCTGGAAGGCCGCGTGTGGTGACGTACACCAGGAGTGCAGTGATGACGGTGAGTGCGATCAGCGGCGCTCGCCGCATCACGCCGGCTCCCCTTCCAGTGCGCGCTGCAGACGGGGCGCGATCAGCACCATCAGCGCGCCCAGTGCGGCGCCGACGATGGCGTCGATCGCGTAGTGGAAGCCGCCGTAGACAGCCCCTGCCGCCAGGCCGACGGTGAGCAGGGCAACGGGCAGTGTCAGCCGGGGCATGAAGCGGGCGACACACAGTGTCTGCGCGACCGATACCCCCACGTGCGACGAGGGGAACGCGGATCCCTGGGCCGAACCCGCCTCGAGCACACGGTGCGCGACCTGGTAGAAGAAGCCGTCCTCGATCCCGCCGAGCGGTGCAGGGAACAGGTAGCGCGGCCCCTGGACCGGGAAGTAGACGAAGAAGAGGTAATGCGCGAAGAACGTCAGCATCAGTGTGAACGTGGTCGCGCGGAACTCCGCGGTGCGCGAACGCAGGTACAGCAGCAGCGGCGGTCCGAAGATGATCAGGTAATAGCTGAGATACGCGAAGTGCAGCGGCTCCGACAGCCAGAGTTCGGGAACGGCGGCGGCCAGCGACTGACTGGGCTGACCGCCGAAGAAGAGCGTTTCCAGCCGGATGATGAGCTCATCGAAGTAGCGGCCGTTCCACACACTGCGGTTGAGCACTGCGAGCTCTGTGTAGAGCGCAGGAATCAGCAGCAGCACGTACCAGTCGTGCAGCAGCGACGTGAGCCGCGGGGCCATCGAGTGCAGCCGGGCACGCAGCGCGCCGAAAGGCGGCGTCCTCAGCAGGAACATCGCCGCCACGATGTGTACCGCGCCGAGCAGTAGCCACCCGTCGGGTCGATGTGGAAACAGGAGCGCGACGCCGGACAACGCCAGGTAAGCGGCGAAGAGTCGGTCCAGCGCCCGGTTCGAATTCGTGCGCGTGACTGTCTGCTCACGCGCGAGAGACGTTGTGTTCACTGCTGGGCTTCCACTACTGGAGCTGCTTCTCGTAAACGCGGTACCGCTTGTATTCGTGTCCACCGGCGCGTTCGATGGCGTTCCGCATCTCGAGGTTGTCCTCCAGGATCCAGGAGCACTCACCGCGCGCCTGATCGCGCTTGCCTGACTCGATCATGATGTGCGCGATCATCGCCGCATCGAAGCCGCGGTTCCTGTAGCCGGGCTTGATGCCCAGCGTCAGCACGCGGATGCGATCGATGTTACGGCGGTGCCAGAGCAGCTTGAAGATACCGAACGGCAGCAGGCGTCCGCTGTCGAGATGGTGCAACGCCTGGTTGAAGTCCGGCAGGGCGAGGGCAAACGCGACCGGCTCGTCATCCACGAAGACGAGCGGGCAGTATTCCGGTGCGACGACCGGCTTCAGCTCTTTCGCGAGATGCCGGATCTCGTCCTCCGTGAACGGAACGAACCCCCAGTTCCGCTCCCATGCGCTGTTGTAGATCTGCAGGATCAGGTCGATCTCCGCATCGAGTCGCTTCATGTTCAGCGACCGGATGCGAACTCCTTCCGTGCGCCTCAGTCGATCGTACATGCGCCGCAGCCGCGGCGGCGGCTCCGGCGCATCCATCCAGTACGCGATCAGGTCGCGCGCCTTTTCGAGTCCGGAGCCTTCGACGAGGGACTGATAGTATCGGGGCGCATGCGCCATCATCACCGTCGGCGGCGTATCGAACCCATTGATGAGGACGCCCGGGCCGTACAGCTCGTCGTTGGTGGACAGGTTCATCGGCCCGCGCATGAGCCGCATGCCCCTGCCGCGCAGCCAATCTGCGGCCGCGTCCAGCAGTGCGCGCGCCACGTCCGCGTCGTCGATCGTCTCGAACAACCCGAACGTGCCGACCTTCTCGTCGTGAAACTCGTTCGAGCGATGGTTCACGACCGCACAGACGCGGCCGACGGCCTCACCGTCGCGCAGCGCGAGAAAGCACTGCATCTCCGCGTGCTGGTGGAACGGGTGCCTCGCGGGATCGAGCAGGTCGCGCACGGCCATGCGCAGCGGCGGGACCCAGTTCGGGTCGTTCGCGTAGATCCGCCACTGCATGTCGATGAAACGCGCGCGGTCCGCCCGGCTGGTGACCGGACGGACCTCGACAGCGCCGCCTGCAGCGGTTCTGGATGGGGCGGACGGTGCCGCGCCGCTCACAGTACGGCGACGCGCTTGCCGATGCTGGCGAACACGTCGAGTGCGAAGTCGATCTGCTCGTCCGTGTGCGTCGCCATGACGGAGATGCGCAGCCGGCACGAGTTCTCCGGCACCGCAGGCGGTGTTACCGGGTTGGAGAAGACACCCGCGTCGAACAGCTCCTTCCAGAAGACGAGCATGCGCTCCATCTCGCCCACCTGGATGGGAATGATCGGCGTCTCGCTCTCTCCGATGTCGTAGCCGAGCGAGCGCAGGCCGTCCTGCATGCGCGCCGTGTTCTCCCACAGGCGCGCGCGTCGCTCCGGCTCGCTCTCGATCACGTCCAGTGCAGCAATCGCCGACGCGACCGACGCCGCTGGACAGCTCGCACTGAAGATGAGCGGCCGCGCATGGTGCTTCAGGTAGTGGATCACGTCCTCCGGCCCGGCGATCATGCCGCCGATCGACGCGAGCGACTTCGAGAACGTCGCCATGATCAGCGAGACGCGGTCCTCGAGATGGAAGTGCTGCGCGGTGCCGCCGCCCAGCTCGCCGAGCACGCCGAAGCTGTGCGCGTCATCGACCATGACTTCCGCGCCGTAGAACTCGGCGAGCGCGACGATCGCGGGCAGATCCACGATCGAGCCCTCCATCGAGAACACGCCGTCCGTCACGATCAGCTTGCCGGCCTCCGACGGGGTGCGCGCGAGCTCGCGCTCCAGCGAGCGCAGGTCGCCGTGCGGGTAACGGTGCACGGTGCCCATCGCGAGGCGCGAGCCGTCGATGATGCTGGCGTGGTTCAGCTTGTCGCTGAACACGTGATCGTCGCGCCCGACCAGCGTCGAGATCACGCCGAGGTTGGTCTGGAAACCGGTGCTGAACACCAGCGCGGATTCCTGGTTGACGAAGCGGGCAAGCCGCTCCTCGAGCTCCTCGTGCAGGGCCAGCGTGCCGTTCAGGAACCTGCTCCCCGTGCACCCGCTCCCGAACCGGCGCAGCGCCGTCTCCGCCGCATCCAGCACCTTCGGATGGTGCGTCAGCCCGAGGTAGTTGTTCGAGCCGAACATCACCTTGCGCTCACCGCGGATCACGACCTCGGTGTCGTACGACTCCTCGATCGCGGCGAAGTACGGGTAATAGCCCGACGCTATGACCTCGCGTGCCTTCGTGAAGCGGTAGGCTTTCTCGAATAGACTCATGAATTCTCCAGAAACGGCTGCAGCCCGAGGCTCACAACCATCCGTGTTCCCGATACCAGCGGGCCGTATCAGCCAGCCCCTCGGCGAGCGGGCGCGGTGCGATGGCGAGATCGCGCAGAGCCGGCTCCGTGTCACACAACCATCCGGGCGCCAGCAGCTCCTCTGCCTTGTCCCGGTTGAAAATGGTGGCCCGGCCCAGCAGGCCGGCACCCCATTCACTCAACGCTGCCGCGACTCGCAGTGCGGACGCCGGCAGCGGCACCGTCCGACCCGGCCGCCCCACGGCGCCGGCCATCAGCTCGAGTATCTCCGCCCACGTGTACGCGCGCGGCTCGGCGACATGGTATACGCCACTGACACCCGAAAGTGTTGCAGCATTCGCGACCGCGCGGGCCAGATCCTGCACGTGGACGAGCTGGAGCCGCCGATCCGGGCTGCCGGGGAGCGGCAGCACGCCACGCTGCGCCAGCTGAAAGAAGGGGAGCAGGTCACGATCACGCGGCCCGTACACAGCCGGAGCGCGGATGATGACGGTCTCGAATGAGCCGGCCTCCTCTGCGCATGCCACCTCCCCGCCCAGTTTGCTGCGACCGTAGGCCGTAATGGGACGTGGCGCGGTATCCGCGGCCACCTCGCTCCGGGCGCTGGGTCCGGCGGCCGCGAGAGAGCTGAGGTACACGAAACGGCGCGGTGGCCGATTCATCTGTCCCAGCGCGCGAATCAGCGTCCGTGTCGCACGCTCATTTACTGCATCGTACTCGGCCGAAGACCGTGCCCGTGTGAGCGCCGCCATGTGGACGACGCTGACGACTCCGTCCGCCGCACCCGCCACGAGCTCCGCGTCCGTCAACTCACCCGGAATGACGGTAGCCCCAAGCTCCTGCAGTCGCCTGGTGTCGCTGGTATGACGGACGAGCGCGCGGACCGTGACATCCTGCGCGGCGAAGGCCTCCGCGGCGTGCGTGCCGACGAAGCCGGTCGCACCCGTCAACAGTACGGTATTCGAAGGCATTCGACGGGTTCAAAATTCGTTTCGGTACGCCCAAAAGGCAATGGTCGGAGCAGTTTGCGGCCTTCAGGCCTGCGAGCGGATCGCGTGCTCCAGGACCTCGAGCGCGGCGTCGAGCTGAGCGCGGGTGATCACGGCTGGCGGCGTGATTGCGAGCGTCCGGCCGTCCGGTCCTTCGGGAAGGACGAGCACGCCGCGCCGCAGCGCTTCCTCCATCACCGCAGGGGCGCTCGGGCGGCGGAACGTGACTGCCTGGAGCAACCCGATGCCGTGGGCGCGCTCCACGCCGGGGATGGTCTGCGCCCAGTGCTCCGTCCGCTCGCGTATCGCCGCGCCGGTCTCCCCCGCGCGCTCCACCAGGCCCTCGTTCTCGATGGCCCCCAGCTGCGCGAGGGCGGCCGCGCAGGCGACCGGGTTGCCGAGAAACGTGCTGGTGTGGATCGCCTCACCGGTGGAGGTCGGCCAGGCCTCCATGGCGTCATGGGTCCCGATCGCGGCGCTGAGGGGCACGCTGCCCGTGAGCGCCTTGCCGGCCACCAGGATGTCAGGCACGGTGCTGACGTGCTCGCATGCGAACCAGCGTCCGGTGCGTCCGACGCCGGTGTAGATCTCGTCCAGGATCAGGAGAATGCGCTGGCCGTCGCAGCGCTCGCGCAGTTCCGGCAGGAACGACGCTGGCGGCACGACGATGCCGCCGCGGCCGAGCACCGGCTCGACGAGGATCGCGCCGATCGGGTGCGACGTGCGTTCCGCGGCCTCGATCGCCCGGTCGACGGCATCCAGGGAATCCTGCAGGCTGGCGTCGTTCACGGTCCCGCCGTTGGTCGGGTGCGACGCTGGATCGTCTGCATGCTCGGCCCGGTCAGCGTCGGTGGCGGGGTAGGGCACGTGGCGCACGCCGGCGAACAGCTGGCTGGCGAACGGCTGGCGGAAATCGCTGCGGTGCGTGACCGCGAGGGCAGCGCCGGTCAGCCCGTGGTAGGCACCTTCGAAGGCGATGATGCCGCTCCGCCCGGTTCGCAGCCGTGCGGTCTTGAGTGCGGCCTCGACCGCCTCGGCGCCCGCACTGCCGAGGATGGTGACACCGAGATCGCCCGGCGTGATCGCGGCGAGTTGCTCGAGCAGCGCGACCTTGATCGCGGGCGGGTGCACGTCGCCGAGGCCGTGCGCCAGCTGCGCGGCCTGGCGTGCGATCGCCGCGGCAACGGCCGGATGCGAGTGACCGGCATGCGCGACGCCGAAGCCCGCGGTCACGTCGACGAAGACATTGCCGTCCGCGTCGCGCACCGCCGCACCGCGCGCTTCGGTCCAGAAGACGGGGAACGTCTCGCTGAGCTGGGTGATGTTGCGCGACTCGACGCGGCGCAGTCGGGTGGCGAGTGCGTGCGATGCGGGGCCGGGGATGGCACCCGCCGGCGCGGGTAGTTCGTCGCCGCGCAGGGGCTGCCGGCTCACACGCTCATTGCCTGCGAACCAGCAGGAAGGTGACCGCCGAGCCCACGGCGGCGCCGATCAGGCCTGCAGCACCCGCCGCAATGATGCGCTCTCGACGATCGCGCGCCTCCGCTGCGTACGCCCGCACCATCTCCACGTCCTCCTCCGCCTCACCGGCCGGCTCCGCCTCCTCGTCCGCGCGCGCCGCACAGGAGACGCAGGTGGTGGTGGCAGAGCTGCGGGCGGAGCGGTTGAGGAAGACGAGGGGAGCGCCGCACTGGTCGCAGCTGGCGTCGGTGGGCAGCGGCTCGATCGCATCGTACAGCGCACGGCGCGACCAGCCGAGCCGGTCCGCGATGTCCGCGACGGAGACGTCGCTGTCCCAGTACAGCCGGTTCGCTTCGTCGATGGCCTGGCGATCCGGTACGTTCATCGCTCCCCCGGGCTGGAGTCAGCGCAAAAGATAGCTGGCGGCCCGGTGCCTGGGGAGGCATGCCGCCTGCACACTGCAACACGTCATGAAACCGATCGCCGTCACTCTGCTTGCCCTCGCCCTCGCGGCGGGTACCTTGCCGCTGGCATGCAGCAGCGGCGATGAGCCGCTGCGCGAGGAACGGACCGTTCCGGCCACCGAAATGGCGACGCCGCTCACCGCAGATTCGTTTTCGGGGCCATCGACGGCGCCCGCCGACGCGGATGCGATGCCGGACCGCGTCTACTATGTACTCACTGATTTCGACTGGTATGCACGTGGCGAGCCCGTCGTGCTCGAGGGCACATCCTATACGGTCGCAGGCGATCCGATACGCATCGACGCCCGCACGCTGGAGCGCGTCGCGGAGTACGGCGGCGTTGAGCTGTACCGGCGCAACGGCGACGCGAACCTGTACGTTCCCGTGTTCAGCGGTTACTGGCTCGGCTTTGCGCCCGACCCGTCCGCGCCGGCGCCCGCCGTTGCTCCACCGGACAGCACGGCGGCAGGCTGAGCCGGCAGAGCTCGCATGACGCCAGTGCGACCGCCGAGGCTCCGGCCGGGCGCGCGTGTCGCGCTGGTCGCGCCAGCCGGCCCCGTGGACGACGAGCGGGTCCAGCGGGCTCTCGAGAACTGCGGGCGCCTCGACGTCGAGCCGGTTCTCGGCGAGGCCGCACGGCGACGGATGGACTACCTCGCGGGACGTGACGAAGAGCGCGCGCGCGATCTGCGCGACGCTCTCATGGATCCGTCGATCGACGCGGTCTGGGCGCTGCGCGGCGGATACGGCACCATGCGCACGCTCGCCGAGCTCCGGCAGCTGCCGCCTCATTCGCCGAAGGCATACATCGGCTTCAGCGACAATACCGCAGTGCACCTCGCCCTGCTGCGCAGCGGTGTGGTGTCGTTCCACGGCCCCCATGCGGGCGGCGAGTTCCCGGAATTCTCGGAGACGGCGCTGCGGCGCGTGCTGTTCCACGCGGAGCCGGCCGGCATGCTTCCGCTCGATCCGGACCGCGACCGACCGGTCACGGTCCGGGGCGGCAGCGCGGAGGGCGAGCTGAGCGGTGGCAACCTGTCGCTGCTGGCCTCGCTGATCGGAACGCCATGGCAGCCGGAGCTGCGCGGCCGACTGCTGTTCGTCGAGGAAGTCGCCGAGTCGTTCTACCGCATCGATCGCATGTTCACGCAGCTCCGCCTGGCCGGCGTGCTGGAAGGGGTCAGCGGCATCGTGCTCGGCCAGTTCACGGAATGCTGCGGCGACGAGCCCGGTCGCACGATTGAGGATCTGTTCGCGGAGCTGCTGGAACCGCCGCGCGTTCCGGTCGCCAGCGGCTTCCCTTTCGGGCACGTGCACAACAACTGGACGCTGCCGCTCGGCGTCCGCGCGCGACTGGACGCGGACGAGGGCACCCTCGCGCTGCTCGAGGCCGCCGTCACCCAGGAGGCACAGTGACCAACCGGATCTACACGCGCACGGGTGATGACGGCAGCACCGGCCTGTTCGGCGGCGGACGCGTTGCCAAGGACGACATCCGGGTCGAGGCGTACGGCGCAGTGGATGAGCTGAATGCAGTGCTCGGCGTTGCGATCGCGTTCATGGAAGACGACGGCATCCGGGCGCGCCTGCAGCGGCTGCAGCCCGACCTGTTCGCGATCGGTGCACACCTCGCCACGCCGGACGCCGCATCGCCGGCTGCCAGGCACCTGCCATCGCTGCCGCAGACACGCGCGGCGGAGATGGAGCGATGGATCGACGAGGCCGACGCGGAGCTGCCGCCGCTGCGCGTCTTCATCATGCCGGGGGGACGCCCCGATGCCGCCGCGCTGCACCACGCACGCACGGTCTGCCGGCGCGCGGAGCGCCGCGTCGTCGCGCTTGCGGCGGAGCAGAACGTGCCGACCGCAGCGATCATCTACCTGAACCGGCTTTCCGACCTGCTCTTTGCGCTCGCCCGGCTGGCAAACCACCGCGGGGGGGCAGGCGACGTGGAGTGGGAGCACGACTAGGGGGCGGGGCCGTCGGGGCCGTCGGGGCCGTCGGGGCGAACAGCGAAAAAACGGGTGATCGGGGCCGGCAGGGCGGTCGGGGCGAACAGCGAAACAACGGGTGATCGGGGCCGGCAGGGCGGTCGGGGCGGACGGCGAACCCCGGATGATCGGAACCGTCGGGGCGAGCTGCGGCACGGGGTCACGATCAACAGGGAGCGGTGAGGTGGAGGGAACGGGGGCGCTGGTACCGCACGAGCGGGGCCTGTCCATGGCGGAGCGGGTGCGCGTGAGCGTCGATCGGCTGATGGGGCCGGACGCGGCCCTGCGCGTTCAGCAGGCCGTGATCACCGCGCTGGTGCCGCGTCACGCGCTGCAGCCGAAGGACGTGCGGTACCTGCACCCGGGGCGCACCGTCCTGATCCTGCTCGATGACGCGGAGATCCGTGACGACGCTGTCCTGATGGCGGGGGCGCTTCTGGAGACCTGGCACCCCGCACTGGCGGCGGCGCCCGGCGCGATCGTCAGCGCGCAGGGTGATGCCACGCTGGTGCTGGACGCGGGACGTCGCATGCAGGAGCTGCTCGCACGCGTCCCGGTGCCTTCCGGCTCGGAGGACGACGACGCACTGCGCGAGGCGCTCGTGACGGCCGGTGACGACGCCCGCATGGTGGCGCTCGTCGAGCGCCTCGACCATGCCCGTCACCTGCACCTCTATCCGCGCGAGGAATGGGAGCCGCTGTACGGGAGCATCCTGTCGGCCTACCTGCCGGTCGCCGAGTGGACCGGAGGACGCATCGGAGCGCGCTACCGCCGGTGGGCCGAGGCGTTTGCGCGGCGGCTGGAGCGGGAGCGCGGCGCCGACCCGTCCGCGTCGTAGCCCGCTGCTTGCGTCGCAGGGAGCTGGCCTGCACTATCAGCCTGTGCAGCCTTATGCACGAGTCGCTTTTTTTCGAGATAATGTCATGCCTTACGTCATAGCTGAACCCTGCATCGGGACCAAGGACGCGAGCTGCGTCGAGGTCTGCCCGGTGGATTGCATATACGAGGGCGAGGATCAGTACTACATCCATCCGGACGAGTGCATCGATTGCGGTGCATGCGAGCCGGAGTGCCCGGTCACCGCGATATTCCCGGACAGCGATGTTCCACCCGAGTGGACCAACTACATCGAGAAGAACCGCGCGCATTTCGACTGAGCGCGTTCTCCTTTCGCTGCTGCTGCTGAGTGCCGGCTGCGCGACGGGCGCGCCGGCGCCGGCAGAGTCCGACGCCGCGACTGCCGTTCCCGCCATGCTGCGCGCGTCCGCCGAGGACTGGAATCGTGGCGACCTGAACGGCTTCCTCGACGACTACCTCGACTCACCGGAAACCGCCTTCGTCGGCAGTGACGTCTCGTTCGGCGTCGACGAGATCCGGGCGCGCTATCTGCGCAGCTACTGGAGCATGGGCCGGCCGGAGGGGCTGCTTTCGTTCGAGGACATTCACGTGCGTCCGCTCGGCAGTGATCACGCTCTCGCGCGCGGCCGGTACGTGCTGAAGGATCGGAGCACGAATCGACAGACGTCGACGGGGATGTTCACGCTGGTGCTGGTGCGCACGGCGGATGCCTGGCGCATCATCCACGATCACTCGTCGGAATCTCCGCCACAGAACTGACAGAGCGTGCTGCCCCATCAGGGACGAGCACGCTCGAGCCGCGCGCTGGTGATGTTGCGCGCAGCGCCGTCGTCGGCGCATACCGATTCCGCGGCTGCGATGATGGCGCAGCCGCGGTTGCCGCGGAGTGCTAGAGCCCGGCTGCGCGGATCGCAGCGAGCGACTGCTCGGCCGGCTGGGTCTCACCCGCCGGTACGAGCGCTGTCGCGTCCTGCTCATCACGACCACGCGTGATGATCAGGCTCGCTGCGACTGCTGCAACTGCCAGGATGCTGACGCTGAGAGTACGAATCGGAAATCTCCCGTTGTTGATGCGCGGCGCGAAATGCCACGGCATCGCTTCGCACGAGGTGTGCCGGACGCGGGCAGCAGGCTCCCCGATGTCCACTGCAAGAACGCGCAGGGATGCCACGGCGTGACGGCTGGAGCGGTGGAATGCGATGACGATTTCGTAACGAATCGCGCGCTCCACGCTGGCGACGTCGCATCGGCGCCGAGAAGACAGAAGCCGCAACTCACCCGGTCACAGGAAGAACGCATGAAGATCCGCGCCTTCAGCTCCGCACCTGCCATCTGCCTGGCGGCCATCGTCGCGTGCGCGCCTGCGACAGATTCGGCTCCAGCGCAACAGGCCGACCTGGTCCTGGTCGGGGGCACGGTATGGACGGGCGAGCCTGACGGTGGGCGTGCAACGGCGGTCGCGATCGGCGACAGTCGCATCCTCCACGTCGGTACGGACGAGGAAGTACGCGCCCACGCCGGGGCCGACGCACGCATCATCGACCTGGACGGCCGTTTCGTGATGCCGGGCTTCGCCGACGGGCACACGCATTTCATTGGCGGCGGCTTCCAGCTCGGTAGTGTGGACCTGCGTGACGCCGCCACGCCGGAAGAGTTCGCACGTCGGATCGGCGAGTTCGCGGCCACGCAGCCCGCAGGTCGCTGGATCACCGGCGGCGACTGGGACCACGAGCTGTGGGGTGGTGCCCTGCCGGAGCGCGCCTGGATCGATTCGCTCACACCGGAGCACCCCGTCGCCGTGCAGCGGCTGGACGGTCACATGATGCTCGCCAACACCGCGGCGCTGGAGCTCGCCGGCATCACGCGCGCGACACAGGACCCGCCGGGTGGCACGATCGTGCGCGACGCTGGCGGCGAGCCGACCGGCGTGCTCAAGGATGCGGCGATGGACCTGGTGTTCGCGGTGCAGCCGGAGCCGTCGGAGGCGGAGCTGGACGAGGCGTTCGAGCGCGCACAGCAGCATGCGCTGGAGCGCGGCGTCACGATGATCCACGACATGGGCAGCTTCAGCGCACTGGAGACGTACCGGCGCGCAGCGGAGCGCGACGCACTGCGCATGCGCATCTATTCGCTGGTGCCGATTGCACAGTGGCAGCAGCTCGCCGCTTTCGTGGCGCGGGAGGGGCGCGGGGACGATCTGCTCCGCTGGGGCGGGCTCAAGGGCTTTGTAGACGGCTCGCTCGGCTCGACGACGGCATGGTTCTACGAGCCGTACCAGGACGAGCCGGGCACGTCCGGGTTGATGGTCACGGACACGGCGGAGCTGCGCACACAGATCGTCAGCGCCGACTCCGCGGGGCTGCACGTGGTAGTGCATGCGATCGGCGACCGCGCGAACGACTGGCTGCTCGACACCTTCGAGCAGGCGGCGTCGCGTAATGGCGCACGCGACCGCCGCTTCCGCATCGAGCATGCTCAGCACCTGAGCCGCGAAGCCATTGGCCGGTTCCAATCGCTCGGTGTGCTGCCGTCGATGCAGCCGTACCACGCGATCGACGATGGCCGCTGGGCAGAGAAGCGCATCGGGCCGGACCGCATTCAGCGCACATACGCGTTTCGCTCGCTGCTCGATGCCGGTGCGGGCCTGCACTTCGGCTCGGACTGGACCGTGGCTCCCATCGATCCGCTGCTCGGCGTGTACGCCGCAGTAACACGGCGCACGACGGATGGCGCCAACCCGGGGGGCTGGGTACCCGCGCAGAAGATCGGCGTCGAAGAAGCACTGCGCGCCTACACGGCGGCGAATGCGTACGCCGCGTTCATGGAGAACAGGCTGGGGACCCTGCAGGCGGGAAAGCTCGCGGACATCGTCGTGCTCTCGCACGATCTGCTCGAGGTCGATGCCGCTTCGATCCCGGAGGTCGACGTGCTCTACACGATCGTCGGTGGCAGGGTCGTGTTCGAGCGGAACTGACGGGTTGAACAGCGGCCGCCATCGAGTGGTCCGGCTCGCGCGTGCCGGCTCGCGCGACTCAGATCCGCGAGCCGAGCAGCAGCGCGGCGAGGGTGCAGACGATGACGGACAGCACGTTGAGCAGTGCGCCCGCGCGGATCATGTCACGCATGGAGATGTAGCCGGTCCCGAACGCGATTGCATTCGGCGGTGTTCCGACAGGGAGCATGAAGGCGGCCGACGACGCGAGCGCGCCGACGACCATGAAGATCATCGGGTCGTAACCCAGCCCCTGGCCTGCGGCCGCGAGCACCGGCATCCCCATGGCGGCCACGGCGGTGTTGGAGGCGAGCTCGCTCAGCAGGATGAACAGTGCAGCGGTTGCGCCGATCAGCAGCCAGAGCGGCAGCGTGTGGAATGCGACGACCATCTCGCCGAATGCGGTCGTCAGACCGGAATCGTCGAACGCCCGCGCCAGTGAGAGTCCGCCGCCAAAGAGGATGAGCACCCCCCACGGCAGCTCGCGCGTGTCCTCCCACACCAGGATCGGCCGCCGCTCGCCGGACGGCAGCAGGAACAGCAGCACCGCCCCTGCCATGGCGATGGTCGCATCATCGATCCAGGGCGCAAGCGACGTCAGCCCCGGCAGCGTCACGTCACCGATCTGCTTCGGCTGGCGCAGCAGCCACGCAACGGCCATCGACGTGAACACGACGGCAACGATCGTTTCCGCACGGCTGCGCGGTCCCAGGCGACGTCGCTCGATCTGCAGCATCTCGTGCGCGCCGGCGGGCAGCGCGGGCGAGCGGAACAGCACGAAAACCAGGAGCGCCCAGGCAGCCGGCAGCAGCACCAGCGTCACTGGCAGGCCGACCGTGAGCCAGCTCGTGAAGCTGATGGTGCGACCGGCAAGCTCCACGGCCGATGCGGCGAGGACAGCGTTCGGCGGCGTGCCGATCAGCGTGGCAATGCCACCGATCGTCGCGGCGTACGCGATCCCGAGCATGAGAGCGGTGCCGAAGGGGAAGGCTGCGTTGTCCGTCTCCGGCGGCCGCAGCAGCTCGGCGAGCGCGAGGCCGATCGGGATCATCATCGCGGCCGTCGCGGTGTTGGAGACCCACATGCTGAGGAACGCGGTTGCGAGCATGAAGCCCAGCACCAGCGTGTGCGGCCGCGCGCCCGCCCGGGCGACGATCGCGAGCGCCATGCGGCGGTGCAGCCCCCACCGCTGCATGGCCATGGCGACTACGAACCCGCCCAGGAACAGGAAGACGACAGGATTGGCGTAGGGCGCCGCTGCGTCGGTGGCGGAGAGCACGCCGAGCGCGGGGAAGAGCACGAGCGGCACCAGCGACGTCACCGCCAGCGGCACTGCCTCCGTCAGCCACCAGGCCGACATGAGCGCAGCGACCGCGGCGGTCCGCTGTGCCGCCGGCGGCAGAGGAAGCGGCAGCAGCAGTACGACAGCGAACACCGCGACGCCGGCCCACAGGCCGCGTCGCACGGACCCCGTCGTTCCCGGCTGCTGCGTCTGTGCGGTGCTCACTCGGTCGGCGGCGTGTCGTCCTCGAACATCGGGCTGATCTCGCGCCACAGGTCCTCGACCATGCGCCGGAGCTCGCGGACGCGATCCTCCTCCGCGGGATGGTCCTGCAGGTGGTAGCGCGCGGCGGACAGTGCGCTGAACGCGCGCCACAGCGCCTTGGACGCCGGCGTGCGATCGCGCGGCTGGCGCTTCTCGTCACGGAGCTGTGCGAGCACCCACTCCTGCAGCTCCTCGTCGAGCTGCACGACGCCTCCCTCGCCCCTGGACTCGTCCTCGATGATCTTCGACAGCTTGCGTTTGAACGACTTCGGCACGCCCGCCAGGACGTAGACCGTCAGATCCTCGCGTTCGAGCAATTCCGCGGACATTCTCTCCCTCCGTCAGGGGTAGTGCTTCGGCGCGTTCAGCGCTCGACCACCATCGAAAAGCCCAGCCCGCCCGCAGCGCAGACGGTGATCAGGCCGAGACCAAGACCGCGACGCCGCATTTCGCGCAGCAGCGTGATCGTCAGGCGTCCTCCCGTGGCGCCGAACGGGTGCCCGATCGCGATACTGCCGCCCATCACGTTGATGCGGCTCTCGTCCAGGATGCCGACCTTCCGGTCGCGTCCCAGCTCGCGGCGGGCAAACTCGTCGGAATCCAGCGCCTGCAGGTTGGAAAGCACCTGCGACGCGAACGCCTCGTGCATCTCCCACAGCTCGATGTCCTGCATCGTCACGCCGGCGCGCTCCAGTGCGACCGGCGCGGCATATGCCGGACCCTGCAGCAGCTGTGCACCGGGGTTCAGCGCGCTGTACGCATAGCTGCGGATGTAGCCGAGCGGCTCGTACCCCAGCGCCTTCGCCTTTTCCTCGTCCATCAGCAGCACCGCCGATGCGCCATCCGTGAGCGGCGATGCGTTGCCTGCAGTGACGGTGCCGTACTTCCTGTCGAAGACCGGCTTGAGCGACGCGAGCTTGTCCAGCGACGTGTCGCCGCGGATGCCGTTGTCGGTGTCCGCCACTTCCTCGTAGTCGGGCGGGATGAAGACGGGAACGATCTCCTCCTTGAGCCGCCCGTCCGCATGACCCTGCTGCGCAAGCTGATGCGAGCGCAGTGCCCACCGGTCCTGCGCCTCGCGCGAGATGCCGTTCTCCTTCGCCATGCGCTCGGCGCTCTCGCCCATCGACTCGCCCGTCGACGGCTCCGCGATCGCCGGCGTGCGCGGCGCCAGGTCCTTCGGCCTCACGCCCGCGAGCGCACTGACCCGCTGCGCGACCGTCTTCGCCTTCGATGCCGTGAGGAGTGCACCACGCAGCTTCTTCGAGAGCAGCATTGGTACATCGCTGAGCACCTCCACGCCACCGGCGATCATGATGTCGGCATGCCCCCGGTGGATCTGGTCCGCGGCCGAGGTGATCGCCTGGTTCGCAGACGCGCACGCCCTGCTCACGCTGAACGCTGGCTTGGTCGGCGGGATCCCCGCAGCAAGTCCCACCTCACGCGCCACGTTGGGGGCGTCGATGTTCGGGACCACGACGCCGTAAACCAGCTCATCGATCTGATCCGGCACCAGGTCGGCTCTGGACAGAAGCTCACGGACGGCGACGGTGCCGAGCTGGGTGGGAGACATATCGCGGAAATAGGAGCCCGCCTTGCTGAAGGGGGTCCGGCAGCCATCGACGATCGCGACTCTACGCCCGTTTTCCGCCATGCGGCCTCCTTACAGCGGGTTGCGGAAGCTTGGGGCGTGGAAGGGCGGGTTGCAAGGCGGGGAGCGGTCGCGGCGAGCCGGTTGTGTGCTGTCTCGCTCTGCAATTCCGGACACCCGTCTGTACTCGACCGTGGCGCGCGCCGCGCCCACGCCGACGGACTGCGAGCTGCCTTCGGGCAGAGTTGGCGCGCAGGCGCCCGCGCCCGGGCAGGTGCGAGTATGGCGAGTGCTTCTGCGGATGGCTGATTGCTGATGGCGGGTTTCGCTATGCTCGAGCCCCTCTCGACGATCAACGTTCACTGGGAGGGGGATCATGGACTACTACTTCGATCACGAAAAGCTGCAGGTGTACCAACTGGCGAGGGAGCTGAACCGCGAGGTGGTTCGCCTGCTCGGTCGGTTACCGCGGGGGCACGCGGATTCACGTGACAACCTGAGACGCGCGTCCATGTCCGTGAGCCGCAACATCGCCGAAGGTGCCGGCAAGTGGAGAGTTCCGGACAAAATTCATTTCTATCAGATCGCCCGCGCCTCGGCCACCGAATGTGCGGCCTCGCTCGATGAGCTTGTGGATTGCGCAGGGCTCAAGAGCGGGGATGTCGAGGAGCTGAAGCGAACGGCCGCACGCATCGTAGCGATGCTGATCTCGATGATCCGCTCGCTGGAAACCCGCACGGCGGCGAACTGAAGGAAACATCGGGGCGCGAACACTGTTCAGTCTACCCGCCTACGATGCTCGCACCTGCCCGGGCGCGGGCGCGTGCGCGCCAACTCTGCCCGAGCAGTTCCGCTCTCCCACAACTCTGCCCGAGCAGTTCCGCCGTTCCTACCTGGCTTTCACCTTCTTCAACGCCTCTGCGACTGCATCCCACCCCAGCAGCGCGCATTTCACCCTCACCGGAAACTTCGCCACGCCCGCGAGCGCGCGCGTGTCTCCCAGCGCGCGGTCGCTGGCCGCAGCGTCATCGCCGTGCATCATCGCGGCGAACCGCGCTCCCAGCTCATGCGTCTCGGACGGAGTCTTCCCCACGAGCAGCGACGTCATCATCGATGCCGACGCCTGTGAGATCGAGCAGCCCTCCCCCAGGAACTTCACGTCCGAGATGCGACCGTCGGAATCCAGTTTCAGCCCGAGATGAATCTCGTCGCCGCAGGTCGGGTTCTTCATGTGCACGGTCGCGTCCGCGTCCGGGATGGCGCCGCGGTTGCGCGGCTTCTTGTAGTGCTCGAGGATCAGCTCCTGGAACAGCGCGCCGAGTGCGGGGGTGGAGCGGTCAATCGTCATGGCAGGTTTGCGGGTCGCGACGTGTGTCAGCCGATTGCGAACAGCTCGCGCGCCGTGATCAGTGCCGCGGCGAGCCGGTCGATCTCTTCGGTGGTGTTGTAGAGGTAGAACGACGCGCGCGCGGTGGCAGGCACGCCGAGCCGGGTCATGAGCGGGCCGGCGCAGTGGTGTCCCGCGCGAACGGCGATGCCCTCTGCATCCAGTACTGTCGCGATGTCGTGCGGGTGCACGCCCTCCAGGGCAAAGGAAAATACCGCGAGGCGCTCTTCGAGGTTCTCGGGGCCGAACAGCCGTATGCCTTCGACCTGCGACAGCCTGTCCATCGCGTGCCGTGCGAGCTCATGCTCCCACGCGAGGAGCGCGTCATGGCCGATGCCGTCGATGTAGTCGCATGCCGCAGCCATGCCGACGGCGCCGGCCGCGTTGGGAGTGCCGGCCTCGAACTTGTGCGGCACCCTGGCCCAGGTCGAGCACTCCATGGAGACCGACTCGATCATCTCGCCGCCGCCCTGGTAGGGCGGCATCGCGTCGAGCAGCTCGCGCCGCGCCCAGAGCACGCCGATGCCCATCGGGCCGCACATCTTGTGGCCGGACAGGGCGTAAAAGTCACAGTCGAGCGCCTGGACGTCGACGGGCAGGTGCGGTGCGGCCTGGGCGCCGTCCACCAGGACGAGCGCGCCTGCCGCATGTGCCTTCTCAATGATTGCGTGCACGGGGTTGATCGTGCCCAGTGCGTTGGATACATGCCCGACCGCTACCAGCTTCGTCCGCTCGTTCAGCAGGCGATCATACTCCTCGAGAACGAGCCGTCCCTGCTCATCGATGTCGACCCAGCGGATCACGGCGCCGGTCCGCTCCGCGACGAGCTGCCAGGGCACGATGTTGGAGTGATGCTCGAGCATGGTGACGATGATCTCGTCGCCGGGCTGCAGGTTCGCACCCCCCCATGACGATGCCACCAGGTTGATCGCCTCGGTCGTGCCGCGGACCCAGATCACCTCGTCCGGGGATGGCGCATTGATGAAGCGTCCGAGGCGGACTCGGGCGTTCTCGTACGCGTCGGTCGCACGGCGGGCCAGGTCGTACAGACCGCGGTGTACGTTGGCGTTGTCCTGCAGCAGGAACTCGTTGACGGCGTCGATGACCGGGCGCGGCTTCTGCGACGTTGCGGCGTTGTCGAGGTAGGCGAGCGGCTTGCCATTCGCCGTCTGGTCCAGCAGCGGGAAATCGGCGCGCAGCCGATGGATGTCCGGCATTACGGTGGCCACGGTGGCCCTCCTGAACGCTGCGGCCGCCATGACAGCGGCGGCCGCGCTGGCGGCGACGCGGATCGCATCGCCGTGATCGTGAACGTATCGGTCGCGCTAGACCGCCACCCAGATGCCGCCGTCCTCGACCTTCACGTCATATGTCCTGAGCGGCTTCACTGCCGGCAGCCGTGTCGCGCGGCCGCTCTCCATCTGGAACTTCGCACCATGCCACGCGCACTCGACCTCGCCGTCGTCGATGGTGCCGGCGTGCATCGGGAAATCGCGGTGCGTGCAGTTGTCGGCGAACGCGTAGATGCGGCCGTCCGCGTTCGCCAGGCAGATCTTCTTCCCTTCGATCTCCACGCCGTGCAGTGCGTTGGGCGGCACGTCATCGACGGCCGCCACACGCACGAAGTTGCCAGCCTCCACGTCAGACAAGCTTCTTCTCGATCGCGCTGCGAAGCTCCTCGACCACTGCCGGCATCGGCAGCCGCTCGAGCACTTCACCGAAGAAACCGAAGACGACGAGCCGCTCCGCGATGCTGCGCGGGATGCCGCGGCTCATGATGTAGAACAGCTCCTCCGCGTCGAGCTGACCGACGGTCGCCGCGTGTGAGCAGCGCACGTCGTCCGCCTCGATCTCCAGGTTCGGCAGCGACGTCGAATTCGCCTCCCGGGAGAGCAGCAGGTTGCGGTTCGTCTGGTACGCGTCGGTCCGCTGCGCCTTCGGGAACACCTTGATGATGCCCCGGAAGACGGCGTGCGCCGAGTCGTCGAGCGCACCCTTGTAGAGCAGGTCGCTCTGCGCGTGCGGCGTGCGGTGGTCCTGGCGCGTGTTGTGGTCGAAGTGCTGGTCGCCCTTGCCGAAGTACAGGCCCAGCATGTCGCTGCGCGAGCCCGGCCCCTCGAGCGAGGCCGCGAGGTCGACACGTGCCACGTCGGCACCGAGGTTCACGATCAGCGAGTCCAGGTTGGCATCGCGCGCGGCGACCGTGCGCTGCGTGGACAGGTGCTTCACGCCCCGGCCCCACTGCTGCATCGCCACGTACTGCACGTTCGCGGACGTCGCCGCGATCACCTCGACCACGCCGTTCACGAAGGTGGTGCCCTCCATGTCCGGCGACGACATTTCCTCGACGAAACCGAAGCTGCTCGCGTCCTCCGCGACGATCAACGTGCGCGGCATGTACGCCAGCCCGGGCTGGTCGATGTAGCGGGCAACACGGATCGGTGCGTCGATGCGCACACCGCGCGGGACGTACAGGAAGATGCCCGCCGTCCAGAGCGCGCCGTTCAGTGCGGAGAACTTGCCGTGCTTCGCCGGGACCGCCTGCGTGCCCAGGTACTTCTCGATCAGCTCGCCGTACTCGTCGGCGGCCTTTGCCATATCGAGCAGCAGCACACCCTTCTTCGCGAGCGCTTCGTCCAGCTCGATCGAGACGATCGAAGCGCCAGCCTGGACCACCCTGGCCGACGCTTCGCGCCCCTGCAGCAGCGCGTGCGCCGCGTCAGCAGACGTCGTGTTTGCCGCGGGGTCCGCGAGCGTGACCTGGTCCCAGCTCAGCCGCGACACCTCGGTGTAGCGCCACTCCTCGAGCTCGGTCGTCGGCAGCGGCAGCTCTTCCCAGGCCCGCCACGCCTCCGCCCGGCGCGACTTCAGCCAGTGCGGCTCGTTCGCCGAGCGCTTCTCCACCGCTTCCCTGCTGTATGCGGCCGCACCCTCGACCGCCGTAAGAACCTCAGCCAACGGAACCCTCCATCTCCAGCTCGATGAGGCGGTTCAGCTCGACCGCATACTCGAGCGGAAGCTGCTTCGCGATCGGCTCGATGAAGCCACGCACGATCATCGCGCTGGCCTCCTCCTCCGACAGCCCCCGGCTCATCAGATAGAACAACTGCTCCTCGCCGATCTTCGAGACCGTCGCCTCGTGACCGACGCTCGCGCTCTGCTCCTCGATCTCGATGTACGGGAACGTGTCCGTACGCGAGGTGTCGTTCAGCAGCAGCGCGTCACACTCGACGTTCGACTTCGCGTCGTCGGCTCCCTCGTAGATCTTGCACAGGCCACGGTACGTCGAGCGGCCGGTCCCCTTGGAAATCGACTTGGAGATGATGCGTGACGTCGTGTGCGGCGCCGCGTGCACCACCTTGCCACCCGTGTCCTGGTGCTGGCCGTCGCCGGCGTAGGCGATGGACAGGATCTCGCCGTGCGCACCCTTGCCGACCAGGTAGCACGACGGGTACTTCATCGTCAGCTTCGAGCCCAGGTTGCCGTCCAGCCACTCCATGTGCGCACCTTCGTGCACCAGCGCCCGCTGGGTTACGAGGTTGTACATGTTGTGCGACCAGTTCTGGATGGTCACGTACCGGAAGCGCGCGTTCGGCTTCACGATGATCTCGATCACGCCCGAGTGGAACGACTCCGTCGAGTACGACGGCGCCGTGCACCCCTCGATGTACTGCGCGTTCGCACCCTCGTCGACGATGATCAGCGTGCGCTCGAACTGCCCCATCCGCTCCGCGTTCACGCGGAAGTACGCCTGCAGCGGGATGTCGACCGTCACACCCTTCGGGATGTAGACGAAGCTGCCACCCGACCACGCAGCGCTGTTCAGCGCGGCGAACTTGTTGTCCTGCGGCGGCACCACCGTGCCGAAGTACTCCCTGAAAAGATCCGGGTAGAGACGCAGCCCATCCTCGATCGACTCGAAGATGACGCCCTTCTCCTCCCACTCCTTCTTCAGCGAGTGGTAAACCATCTCGGACTCGTACTGCGCTCCGACACCCGCGAGCACCTTACGCTCCGCCTCGGGAATGCCGAGCTTCTCGAACGTGTCCTTGATCTCCTGCGGCACGTCGTCCCAGGAGCGCTCCATCTGCTCCTGCGGCCTGATGTAGTAGTAGATCTCGTCCAGCGTCGCATCGAGCGTCGACAGGTCGCCGCCCCACGTCGGCATCGGCTTCGCCGCGAAGATCTTCAGCGCCTTCAGCCGGAAGTTCAGCATCCACTCCGGCTCGTTCTTGTGCGCCGAGATCTCGCGGACGATCTCCTCGTCCAGACCCGGACGCGCCTTGAAGACCGGCTTGCCCTCGGTTACGAACCCGTACTTGTACTCTTCCAGGCCGAGACCGGCGATCGTTTCATTCTCTGGCATCTCTACTCCTGGCTGTGAGCCCGCCGGAACGGACCCGGGCCCGGGCACGGTGCCGGGGCCCGCATGTGCAGATCATTCACGGCTGCGCAACGACCGGCTCGCCCCGGTACTCCTCGTAACCGCGCGCCTCCAGCTCCTCCGCCAGCTCGAAACCGCCCGAGCGAGCAATCCGGCCGTCGACCATCACGTGCACGTGCGTCGGACGGATGTAGTTCAGGATCCGCTGATAGTGCGTGATCACCAGGAACGACATCTCCGGTCGCTCCTCATGCAGCTTGTTCACACCACTCGAGACCACCTTCAGCGCATCGATGTCCAGGCCCGAGTCCGTCTCGTCCAGCACCGCGAGCGCAGGCTCCAGCATGGCCAGCTGCAGAATCTCGTTGCGCTTCTTCTCACCACCGCTGAAGCCCTCGTTCACCGAGCGCTGTGCGAACGCCACATCCATCTCCAGCAGCGCCATGCGCTCCTGCAGCGTCTCCTGGAAATCGAAAATGTCGACTTCCTCGTCCGGGTTCGCCGCCTGCACGCTCGCACGCAGGAAGTTCGCGATCGATACGCCAGGAATTTCAACGGGATACTGGAACGCCAGGAAGATCCCCGAACGCGCACGCTCGTCGACCTCCTGCTCCAGCAGGTTCTCCCCCTTGAACCACACCGCGCCGTCCGTCACCTCGTACGCGGGGTGGCCGCTCAGCACCTTCGACAGCGTGCTCTTGCCCGATCCGTTCGGGCCCATGATCGCGTGGATCTCGCCCGTCCCGATCTCCAGGTCCACGCCACGCAGGATCTCCGTGCCGTCCTCGGCAATCACGGCGTGCAGATTCTCGATCTTCAGCAGCGGCTCGCTCATTGTATCCGGTCGTTTTCAAGAATGATTCTGGATATCAACACCGCAACGTACCCCAAGCGGCGGGGGGTGTCAACGGGCGCCGGATGGGATTCGACAACGGCCGCGCACTTCGGACACTGGCGGGTTAATTTGCTCAGGGCAGACGGGCACAGTTCGGTCGATTCCGCGGCGCGCGCAACACGTGGAGCGGCGTCGGTGTCCGTGCTCGCTGTCCGTTCCCGATTGGAGGCTGGATGTCCCGAGTCGTACTGGTGCTGGGCGGAGGCGGGATCAAGGGGCTGACGCACGTCGGCGCCTGGCGCGCGCTGCTGGAGGCCGGCATCGAGGTGGACGAGATCATCGGCACGAGCATCGGCGGGCTGATCGGGACGCTGATCGCGGCTGGTGAGGGGCCGGACACGCTGACGGCCCGTGCACTGGCCCTGGGGCGGACGGATATCGTGGCGCTGAACCGGTGGGCGGTGCTGCTGAACGGGATCCGCCAGCCGGCCGTATTCCACGACGTCCCGTTCCGTGAATACATCTCCCGGCTGCTGCCGGTGCGGACGTTTGGAGAATTGCGGCTGCCGCTGTCGATGAACGCAGTGGACCTGGAGAGTGGGGAGATGGTGTGGTTCGGGGCCGGCGGTCGCCAGGACGTCCCGCTCGACGATGCGATCTACGCGACCTGTGCGCTGCCGCTGTTCTTTCCCCCCGCGTCGATCGATGACCGGCTGTTCGTGGATGGGGGCGTGCTGGACACGCTGCCGCTCGCGCGAGCAAAGACGCGGGGTGCCACGCGGATCATCGCGATCGACGCCGGTGCGGAAGGCTCGGCGTCGGCGTCCTCGATCCTGGAGAACGGCCTGGTCGGCATCCACCAGCGCGTCTATCAGCTGATGGCGACGCAGTGGAAGCAGCGGCAGGTCGAAACGTGGGAAGGCCCGCCGGTGACGTTCGTGCGTCCGCGCCTGGAAGGATACGGCACCTTCGACTTCGACCGGACATCGTACTTCCTGGAGGAAGGCTACCGCGCCACGCGGGAAGTGCTGGAGTCGGAAGGCCACACGTTCCCGGTCCGCGAGCGCGAGGCCTGAGGGCCCGCCGCGACGCACCCGCACCAACCACCTCCGCTCCGGCCGTTCCGGGGTGCTCCGGCCGGTCCGGGGTGGACTGCGCCGGCCACATGTCCTGACCGTGGCCGGCGCTCATCACACTGCAGAACGGCCCGTTCAGCCCCCGGCCGTATCCGCCACCAGCGTGTCCGCGGGTGCCGTGTCGGCGGGGGCCGGCGCCGGTGCCGGCGTGATCCGCTGGGTCGGTCCGATCTGCTCACCGAGTGCACTGCGGTAGCTGCGGAACATCTGGGCGAGCTGGGGTCCTGACTGCACGTCGTTGCGTGAAAGCGCCGTGATCAGCGCATCGCGCCGGGTGAGGAGCTGGCTGAGCTCCTGCGGCCTGCCGTCGGGAGGCACGCTGTCGAGCGTCGCCTGCAGCTCCGTGAAGAACTGGCTCGCCTGCTGTCGTGCGATCTCGTAGCTCCCGCTCATTGCTTCGATCGCGGCCGCGCCGAGCGTGGACTCCATGCGTGCGAGCAGGAGTGCGCGACGCGTCTCCTGGAGGCTGTCCTCGATGTTGTTGGCCCGGATGCGCTGCCACGCATACCCTGCGAGGAACGCGACCAGCACGGCCGCGACGACGATGAGCCAGAAGCGCGCGCCTTCTTTCATGATCCACCCTCCGCGGCGATCATCTCAGCGATACGGTCGATGCCGGCGCGGACTGCGCCGGACGGTCGGCCCGACCCGTTGGTCAGGATACTGAACAGCAGCTCACGGCCGTCGGCGGCGACCAGGTAGCCGCTCAGTGAGTTGACGTTCGCGATCGTACCGGTTTTTGCGAACATCCGGCCCTCGAGCGCGCGCAGCCGGTTGGCGAGTGTGCTCTGCCGGAGTCCCGGCTGTGCCATGCCCGCCCGGTAGTCGTCCGCCCACGGCTGGGTGCGGGCGTGCGCGAGCAGCCGCACGATGGCCTCGGGCGCCAGCAGGTTCTGCGCCGAAAGCCCGGAGGCGTCGCGCAGCGAGAAGGACAGGGAGTCGAGCCCTGCCGTGCCGACCAGGTACTCACGCTCCACCTCGAGTCCCGCGTCCCAGCTTCCGCTGCCGCGATACACGGCCCCCAGTGTCTTGAGCACCTGCTCGGCGATCCAGTTCTGACTCGGCTGCAGGATCGCGGCAACGATGTCGCGCATCGGTGGCGAGACGATCTCGTGGATGAGCGTGCCGCCCGCCCGGAGTCCGGCCGCGGCCACGGAGTCATGCACGATCTCCAGGCCGGCGACGGTGACACCCGCGCGTGCGAGCGCCTCCGCGAGCACGCCGGCCGCGTAGCGCTCCGGGCGGGTAACGGCGAGGGTCGACGTGTCGGCGCCGGCATCGACCGCGATGCGCCCGGTAATGAAGACGGTGTCCGTGCGCTGCAGGTAGTCGATCGTCAGGCGTGTGCGCGCGCCGGCGGTGTCGGTGACGATCGTCGCGGCCACGGGCTGTGCCCCCGTGTCGAGAACGCTGATGGTGCCCGCCGCGCCCGGCTGGTGACCCGGCTGCACGACCACTCGGAACGTGCCTTCCTCGATGCTGAAGGCACCCGTCGGCGGAGCATACGACCATGGCAGGTCGCCGACTTCCCAGCTGCCGTTGATGCGCTCGTCCTCGAAGGCGCTGGCGTCGATCACGAGGCGCTGCGCGTACCGGACTCCGCTGGCTGCGAGGGTGCGCGCAATCGAGTCAACGGCCGCGAGCCGCTCCCCGTGGAAACGGGCCGACAGCGTGGGATCGCCGCTGCCGTGCACGACCAGCGATTCGACGCTGTCGCCGCGCATGCCGAGCGCACGCACTTCCGTCCGATACTGGTAGTCCGGCCCGAGCGTGCCGAGTGCGACCGCCGTCACGACCAGCTTGGTATTCGATGCCGGGATGTAGTGGGCGTGCGCGTCGTGCCGGTACAGTTCCCGGCCGGTCGTCGCATCGACCACGAGAACGCCCCAGTGTGTGCGGTCGAGCGGAGGCGTACGGATCACCGAGTCGGCAACGCCCGCGAGCGTGCGCGGCGCTGCCGGTGCACGCGTTGCGGCGGGGGCACAGGCGGTCGCGATCAGGGCAAGCAGCAGCAGTCGCTTCATGGGCTCCTGGTGTCGATTACGTGGCATCCGCGGGACGATCGCGCCGCGGCCCGTCGCATGCGGCTGCCGTCCGGGATATCATGGCGCGACGGTGATGACGCACAGTATCCAAGAGGCAGGATCATGACAGCAGATGGCGCGCGTGCGCAAACGGTGAGTGGCGTCGGCGACATGGATCCCGAGGACTTCCGGCGCTTCGGTCACCGGCTGATCGACTGGGTGGCGGAGTATCTGAAGGATCCCGAGCAGTACCCGGTGCTCGCACGCGTCCAGCCGGGTGACCTGGTCCGCGCGCTGCCTGCGGCACCACCGGTCGATGCGGAGCCCTTCGACAGGGTGCTGGACGACTTCGAGCGCCTGATCCCGCCCGCGACCACGCACTGGAATCACCCCGGTTTTTTCGCCTATTTCGGGATCACCGGCTCCGGACCCGGTATCCTGGGTGAGCTGCTGGCCGCGGCGCTCAACGTGAATGCAATGGTCTGGCGGAGCGGCCCCTCGGCGACCGAGCTGGAGCAGGTCACCCTGGACTGGCTGCGGCAGATGGCGGGCCTGCCGCCGGCATTCATGGGGACCATCAACGACACCGCGTCGACCAGCACGATGTACGCGCTCGCCGCCGCGCGCGAGGCGGACCCTTCGCTGCGGGTTCGCGACGAGGGCCTCGCCGGCCGGCCCGAGCTCCCGCGCATGCGCGTCTACTGCTCCGAGGAAGCGCATTCCAGCGTCGACAAGGCAGCCATCGCGCTGGGCTTCGGCCTGAGCGGCGTGCGCCGCCTCCCTGCCGACGACCGCTTCGCGATGCGTATCGATGCCCTGCGCGACGCGGTCCAGGCCGACATTGCCGCGGGCGTGCATCCCCTCGCCGTGGTAGCGACCGTCGGCACGACCGTCGCCACGGGCATCGATCCCGTCCGTGAGATCGCCGGGGTGTGTCGCGAGCACGGCATGTGGCTGCACATCGACGCGGCCTACGGCGGCGCGGCCGCGCTGCTGCCGGAGATGCGCCACATCCTGGAAGGCAGCGAGGAGGCCGATTCGATCGTGATCAATCCGCACAAGTGGCTGTTCGTGCCGGCCGACTGCTCCGCGCTCTACACGCGCCACGACGACATCATGCGGCGTGCGTTCTCGCTCACGCCCGTGTACCTGACCACTGCCGAAGGAGACGCGGCTCGCAACCTGATGGACTACGGCATCGCCCTCGGCCGCCGGTTTCGCGCACTGAAGCTCTGGTTCGTCATCCGCGCGTTCGGTGTGCACGGCATGCAGGAGCGACTGCGTGAGCACATGCGCCTGGCCAGGCTGTTCGCCGAGGAGGTCGACCGCGATCCGCACCTGGAGCGGCTCGCACCCGTGGACTTTTCCGTGGTCGTGTTCCGGAGGATCGCTGCCGGGGCGGACGAGGAGGAGCTCGACCGCATCAACGAGCGTCTTCTCGAGCGCCTGAACGCGAGCGGCGAGGTGTTCCTGTCGCACAGCAGAGTGAAGGGCAAGTATGCGCTCCGCCTGGCCATCGGAAACCTGCGGACACGCGAGCGCCACGTGCGACGGGTGCTCGAGCTGGTCCGCAAGGAGTGACGACCATTACGATCTCGTCACTTTATTTCTCTTGTGGCGGGGCCAGCAGCGTTTTAGCCTAGAACCTCTCCCCGACAGCATGGCAACGGCCCACCCGGGCCGGGACTTCTCTTTTGTGAGGGCATTCTGGGTCCGACGAGGGACACCATACCCGCACCCGCAGGTGCAGCCGGAGCCGCGCGCGCGCAGGTCGCTGACGTTCCCGTGCGCCCGGTCGTGCTCACGGCATGCATGTTTGCACTGCTGCTGGCCGTCGCGCTGGCGGTGCGCCTGACTGCGAACGGCACTGTGCTTCAGGGTGGACTGCTCGTTGCCGCGCCACTGCTCACGGTGCTGTTCGCCGTACGCGCAGCGCGGCCCCTGTCCGCTGCGGCCGGTCGCGGCTGGAAGCTCTTTGCAGCGGCCGGCACGGTCGCGGCGCTCTCGGCCGCGGTGCGTCTCGTGGACGCGGAGGGTGGCTGGAGCGACGTCGCCGGCGGCGCCCACCTGTTCGGCTATGCCCTGCTGCTCGCAGCCCTCGCGATCCAGCTCCGGCCGTCTGCCGACGCGCGCCCGGCCGAAAGCATGCTCGACGGCTCGCTGCTCGCCACCGCCGCGTGCGTGCTGGTGCTGCACTGGGCGCCCGGCGCAACGCTGGTTGTCGGCCGCGAAGTGCGCTTCACGATCATCGAGCAGCTGGTTCTGTCCGTGCTCCCGGCCGTCGCGCTGTGCGTGCTCACGCTCGGTGCGCTCATCATGATGCGACGGCCGCTCTTCCTGCCCCGTCTCGCACTCGGTGCCGGCGCCGCCATCCTCTCGTTCGGCGTGCTGCCGGCCGTGCTCGGCCGGGCGCTGTGCTGCGATGGCTCCTCACCCGCCGCATTCGCGGTGATCGGTGGCTGGGGCCTGATCGCGGTCGCTGCGGCCGCGCAGACCGGACGCGACTACCCGGCGGACGAGACGCTGGGGCCTCCGCTGCGCAATGCGACGCCGGTCCTGGTTGCGGGCGTCATGGGTGCGCTCGCGCTGCAGGCGCTGCTGCGGCCCGTGTCTCCCCTCGTCGGTGTCGCAATCGGCCTGCTCGGCGCAATGCTCGCGCTCCGGTCCGCCCAGCTGCTGCGCATGATGCGCAACCTGCCCGCCGAACGGCGCGCACTCGCGCAGAGCCGGGCACTGGTCGACCTCAGCCGTGCCCTGGCGCAGACGCGCGATGTCGATGAGACGCTGGCACTGGTCAGCCGCTGGGCGTGCCAGCTCCTCGGTGCGGACGCCGCCGGGATCGAGCTGCTGGAAGGCGGCGGCAACACGCTGGTCTGCCGCGCAACCTATGGCCTGCCCGACGAACTGATCGGGATGCGCTTCTCGGTCGATGGCAGCTTCTCGGGGTGGGTGACCACGCACGCGCGACCGCGCGCGACCGACAACGTGGATGCGGATCCGTTCGTCAGCCAGGCGAGCCTGCCGTACATCCAGGGCGCCTGCATGGCCGCCGCGCCCATGCGCTACCGCTCGCTGATGCTCGGCGCCCTCACCTGCATCGGCAGACATCCGTTCTCCGCCGAGGACCTCGAGCTCCTCGGCGCGCTCGGTGACCAGGCGGCAATTGCGATCGAGAACGCACGCCTGTTCCAGCAGGTGCACGTGCTGTCCTACACGGACCCGCTCACCGGACTCGCCAACCGCCGTCAGCTCGAGCGGGATATCGGCCGGGAGTTCGCTGCTGCGCGCCGCGGCCGCATGCTGGTCGGCGTGATGTTCGACCTCGACAATTTCAAGGACTACAACGACACCTTCGGCCACGTGGCGGGCGACGCCGCGCTGCGTGCGTTCGGTACCGTGCTCGCGCGCGAGACGCGTGCAATGAACCTGGCCGCACGCTACGGCGGCGACGAGTTCTTCGTCCTGCTGGCGGATGCGACGGAAGCGGAAGCCGCCGTCTTCGTGCAGCGCGTGCTGAGCCGGTACCGCGAAGAGGTGCGGATGCTCGGGCACGATGTGATCGAGGCCGCGGCGGGGTTTGCTGCCTACCAGCCGGAGATGCGCGCGCCGGAGTCGCTGATCGAGGCGGCCGACCGCGCGCTGTACGCGTCCAAGCGGGAGCGCGCGCGCAGTTCCTGACCGCTGTCCGCCAGCACTGCCGGAGCGGTCCCGGTGACTCGAAACGTCAGCCCGTGAAGTCGCGCTCCAGCACGTATGCGCTCACGTGCTCATCCCTGCGCACCAGCTCGGTCACCACATAGCCACGGCCGAGGTATGCCTCGAACGCGGTGCGCGTGCATTCGCGCCACGTGCGCGCCGCGTACCTGTCGCTCGAGCGCACGCGGTCGAGGTCGGCGGGGACGAGCAATGCGATCGCCTCGTCGGTCCTGCCGGTGTCGAGCGCACCGCATGCAGGGATGCCTGCCCGCACCTCGACTGCATTGATCACGGGAAGTGATGCCGCATCGAAGCGGGGGGCGTGCTCGCGCGCGAGCCTGCGCTCGACACGTGCACTGTCCAGGTCCCAGTCCACGATCAGTCGATCCGTGCCGATCACGCCGTGCAGCGGCGAGTCGGACTCGCCGTAGACGTCGCGTTCATAGGTGCGCACGACCCCGCCGAGCCGCACGAGGTTGAGGTGGGCGTTGCGCGACTCGAGCGGCTCGAAGGTCCACTGCGCGAGTGTGACACCTGCGCTGAGCAGCGCCTCGCGCTGCGCGCGCTTGAGCTGCATGCCGATCCCGCGATCACGCACATCCTTCCGCACGGCGAGCATGTCCGACCAGTGGACAGGCCGGCCATCACGCCACCCCGTGACGCCGAAGACGTAACCGACGAGTTCGTCGTCCGAGAATGCGCCGATCAGCACACCCCCGATGCGTCTCGTGAACCACAGCACCGCGTAGGGCACCTTCTCGCTGAAGCCCGGCCCCCATGTCGCCTCCTGCAGCCTGACGCAGGCGCGCAGTTCCTCCGGCGTCTCGAGTGGCCGGATCGTCAGAGCGTCTTCAGCAGACCGCACAGGAGCGCGAGCCGAAAGGGGAGGTCCTCGATGAGTACATGCTCATCGAGCGTGTGCGCGCCCGCACCGCGTGGGCCGAGGCCATCGAGCACTGCGGCACCGACCGAGGCCGCGAGCGAGCCGTCACTGCCGCCGCCGGTCGCGCCTTCGCCCAGTTCCTGGCCGAGCGTGGCAGCGACATCGCGGGCCTTTTCGTAGAGCGCAACGACGCCCGGGGTGCGCACGAGCGGTCCGCGATGCTCCGTGCGACGCACATGGACCTGCGTGCGCGCGTCGTGCGGCTGCAGCGAGAGGAGCGACTTGTGCACGCGCTCTCCCTCTGCCGGCTCCGCGATGCGGACGTCGATCGTTGCCCACGCGTTCGCGGGGATCACGTTGCTCGCGGTGCCCGCTCCCAGCACGCCGACATTGATGGTCGTGCCACGCGCGTGGTCCGCGAGCGCGAACACGTCTACCAGTTGCCGGGCCAGCTCGTGCGATGCGCTGATCCCGAGGCCGGGATCGATGCCGGCATGTGCCGCCTGGCCTGTCGTCTCGAGCCGGTACGTGGCCACGCCCTTGCGGCGCGTCTTCACACCACCGTCCGGCATCGAGGGCTCGGGCACGAGCACCGCCGCAGCCGTGCGCGCATGCTCCTCGATCAGCGCGCGCGAGCTGTGCGAGCCGATCTCCTCGTCGCACGTGACGAGAAAGCGGACTGGCCGCCGCGGCCTTTCCCCGCGCTCGTGCAGCAGCGTCAGTGCTTCGACGAGCAGTGCGGCACCACCCTTCATGTCATACACGCCCGGCCCGATCGCACGCTCGCCCTCCACGCGCAACGCACCGGTACCGAATGCACCCACGGGATGAACCGTGTCGAGATGGGCGAGCAGCAGGACGGGCGCATCGTCGACTTCGCCCCGCACGTCGGCGACCAGGTTCGTGCCCAGGCCCGCCGCCTGGCGCGACGTCACTGTCGCACCGGCGGCGCGCAGGTCGGCCGCAACAGTGGACGCAAGTGAATCGAGCAATGCCGCGTGCGCGCTCGGGCTCTCCTGGGCGACATACGTCCCGAGCCGCGACAGCACGCGCTGGCGCGCCTCGTCCCAGGTCATTCCCAGCGCGGCGGTCACTGCCGCGCGATCGTGGTCCAGCGTTGATGCAGTGCTCATCGGTTCACTCGCCTGTCACTCCCGCACGACGGTAGCTCTCGTCCAGCAACTCGATCGGGTGCAGCACGGGCCGGTCGTCGCCCCGCAACACCAGGCCGGCACCGATCTGCATGATGCAGCCCGGGTTCGGCGTGACGACGACCTGCGCGCCCGTTCGCGCGATCGCGTCCAGCTTGTCGTTGACGATGCGGCCGCCGAGCTCGGGGTGCTGGATGCCGTACACTCCGGCACCGCCACAGCACTCCTCCGCATCCTCCAGTGGCACCAGCTCCAGTGACGGGATCGACGCGAGCACGTCCAGGGGCGCACGCGTGATGCGCTGCCCGTGATGCAGATGACAGGGTGCGTCGTACGTCACGCGCAGCGGCAGCGGTGCTCCCGCGCTCACGCCTCGCTCGACGAGGAACTCGAACAGGTCGCGCACCCTGGTCGAGAAGCGTGCCGCCCGCTCGCGCCATTCGGGGTCGCGCTCGAGCTGCGCCCCGTACTCCTTCATCATGGCGCCGCAGCCGGCAGCGTTCACGATGACGTAGTCGATGCCTGCGGCCTCGTATGCGGCGATGTTGCGGCGCGCGAGGTCGTGCGCGTCACCGAGCTTGCCCGAATGCGCGTGCAGCGCGCCGCAGCATGCCTGTTCCGGCACATCCACGATCTCACAGCCGTTCGCGCGCAGCACGCGCAGCGTCGCTTCATTGACGCGGCCGAACAGGCCGTCCTGGACACACCCGCGCAGAATTGCGACGCGTGGACGCGCGGCACCCGCCACATCCCCCGCCTCCGTCATCTCGCCCATGCCGGTACCCATCGGCACCTCACCGGCACGGGCGTGCGGGTCCGCAAACTCGTAGTTGTCACCGGCCGGGCTGTCGGGCCCCAGCGGTTCGCCCGGCTGCCCCAGCGCGGTACTCTGCACCGGCCCGGTGGACACCGGCTCGCGCTGCTGGTGCTGCAGCCCCGCATCCGACGAGCCGCGCCGCAGTGCAGGCCAGGGCCGCGTCGCTGCGAGCATCGCGAGGCCGGTGCGGACCGTTCCAAACCTGAGCGGCGTCAGCCGCGCGAGCGCGCCGGCCAGCCCACCGGCCCGCAGCAGCCGACCCAGGCCGGAACTGGCAAAGGACGCGCTGCGGTTCGCAAAGCCGGCCAGCAGCATCCTGGTGAGCCAGCCCGTGCCCTGCTCGGCGGCGATCACGGTACGCGCCCGCTCCAGCAGAAAGCCGTATTCGACCCCCGACGGACAGACGGTCTCACAGGCACGGCAGCCGAGACACTGATCGATGTGGCGGGCAAACGCCTCGGAGTCCGCTTCCAGGCGACCTTCCGCGACCGCCCGCATCAGGACAAGCCGGCCCCGCGGCGAGTCCGCCTCGTCACCGAGTCTGGTGTACGTCGGACATGCATTCAGGCAGAAACCGCAGTGCACGCATGCGAGCAGGCGCTCCTCCTCCGCACGCAACACGTCCAGGGCAGTGCCCGTCCGTTCGGCCATCGCGCCCGCGGGCAGCGAGGTCGCAGCGTCGCGGCTGCTCATGGCCACCGGCCCGGTGCGAGGACCCCGGCCGGGTCGAACACGCGCTTCAGGCCGCTTTCCAGCCGCTGCGTGACCTCGTCCCCCGGGGATCGTGCCTGCACCCGCTCCTGCAGCGATGCGGGCGCACATTCCAGCACCACGGTGCCCCCCGCCGCCTCCGTCTGCTCTCGCAGAGCCGTCAGCGGCCCGGCAACGTGATCGAGGTCGAACGCCGCCGACGGCCACAGGCGGACCATTCCGCTGCGTGCGTGCGCGGCCACGTGCCAGTCTTCCAATCTGGTGTCGGACGCGGAGATAAACGAAAGACACCGCTCCAGTACGGCGGGCAGGTCGGAGGACACCCCGGCCACGCGTATGAGCGGACGCGCCTGCAGCTCCAGGCGGGCCAGCCCGTCCCAGGCGGGGCTCGCCAGGTCGCGGTACTCGACCCCTGCCGCGCTCCCGGCGATGCGGACCGCCGCCGCGGTGAGCTCCGCGGGCCCGCCCCGCAGCCGCAGCGCCAGTGTCCAGTCGCGTGGCAGGCCAAGGCTTGCGGCCGTGGCCGGGGCCAGCAGCTCCGCCGCCGCCGCTCCCATATCCTGAAGTCCGACAAGCATTTGCAGAACCGCCGGCAGCTCTCCGGAGAGCGCGAACGAGCGCTCGGCGGCCGGCCGCGCGCGGACGCGCAGCCAGACGTGAGTGATGACACCCAGCGTGCCGCGGCTGCCGGTCAGCAGCCGGACGGCGTCGTAGCCTGCGACGTTCTTGACGACGCGTCCGCCGAAGCGAAGTGACCGGCCGTCGCCGGAAACGGCCTCGATGCCGAGCACGTGATCGCGCGGCGTGCCGGCCGAGGCGCGGAGAGGTCCCGCCGCGGCGAGCGCGATCGTGGCGCCGATCGTTGCGTCCGGGTGATGCGGCGGATCCAGGGTGAGCTCCTGGCCGTGGGCGGCGAGTCGCTGCTGCACGGCGTCCAGGGGAACGCCGGCCCCAGCACCGATCACGAGGTCCGCCGGTTCGCTCTCGAGCCGGCTGGTGAGCCGGCGCGCGGACAGGATGATGTCGGCGGGACGCGCGGGCGCGCGCCCGTGATCCAGCCAGGTGCCGGCACCCGCCGGCTCGACGGTCCATCCTTCCGCACTGCAGAGTGCGAGCACGGCCGCCACGGCGTCACTGTCGTGCGGCGAAACGAGCGCCCGGGGCACGCGACCGTGCACGCGCCACTGTGCGGGCGCCGGCTCGACCGCATCACCACCCGCGGCGCGGCGCAGTGCGTCGAGCATGGCCTCGGCGCCGTGCACGCCGTGCGTCCCGTGCGCTGCCTCGATCACGTGCCGACCTCGGCGTGCACGTGGGTGCCCGGCCCGGCCCATTCACGGCAGACCCGGACGGGCAGGATCTTCGCCGGATTCGCGAGCCCGGTGGGATCGAACACGCGGCGGATGGAGCACATGCACTCGAGGGTGTCGTCGTCGAAGATCAGCTCCATGTACGCGCGCTTGTCGAGCCCGACGCCGTGCTCACCGGTAATCGTACCGCCCATGTCGACGCACGCCTGCATCATCGCCTTGGATGCCTTCTCCACGCGCTCGACGAGCGCCGGGTCGCGCCGGTCGAAGGGGATCGTCGGGTGCAGGTTGCCGTCACCGGCGTGGAACGTGTTGCAAAGCACGAGATCGTACTGTGCGGCGATGCGGTAGCAGGCGGCGAGTGCTTCAGGCAGGCGGCTGCGGGGCACCACGGCATCCTGCACCAGGATGTCCGGCGCGAGGCGGCCCATCGCCCCGAAGGCTTTCTTCCGCGCGTGCCACAGCTTCTGCCGCTCCGCCTCGTCCTCCGCGATGCGCACCTCGCGCGCGCGATGCGCGTTGCAGATCGCCAGCGCGCGCTCCACGTCGGCTTCGACGGCCGCTGCGGTGCCGTCGAACTCGATCACGAGTGCACCCGCCACGTCGGTGGGCATGCCGGCAGCGTAGACGCTCGCCTCGACCGCGATGATCGCCTGTCGATCCACCATTTCCAGCGCGGCAGGCAGCAGACCATCCGCGATGATCGCGCTGACCGTCTGCGTCGCATCATCGATGTCATCGTAGAGCGCGAGCATCGTGCGGACGCGCTCCGGCAGCGGTTCCAGCCGCACCTCGATCTCGGTGGCGATGCCGAACGTGCCCTCGCTGCCGATGAACAGGCCGAGCAGATCGTAACCCTGCTCCCGCCCCGCTCCTCCCAGCCGGACCACCTCGCCCGTCGGCAGGACGACCGTGGCGCCGAGGATGTGGTTCAACGTTACGCCGTACTTGAGACAGTGCGGTCCGCCGGCGTTCTCGGCGACGTTTCCGCCGACGGTGCACGCCGTCTGCGAGCTCGGGTCCGGCGCGTAGTACAGGCCGTGCGGCGTCGCCTGGCGCGTCAGCTCCACGTTCACGACGCCCGGCTGAACGCGTGCGCGGTGATTCTGCGGATCCATCTCCAGGATGCTGTCCATCTTCGCGGTCGAGACGAGCACGGCTCCCCTGAGCGCCAGTGCGCCACCCGAGAGACCGGTGCCTGCACCGCGCGCGACCCACGGGATGCCGGCCTCGTGCAGCACGCGGATCACCGCAGCGGTTTCCGCAGTGTCGCGGGGCGCGACCACCGCACACGGCCGTTCGCGGTACGCCGTGAGGCCGTCCGATTCGTAGACGAGCAGCGCACCGGGATTCCGGATCACGCTGGAGTCGCCGACAATGCCGATCAGCCGGTCCGCGACGTCCGCCGGGAGCGTGACTCGCTCGATCGTGCTCATCGCATGGCTGGGCGCATGTGAGCTGCCATCCGGTTCGTCCATCCTCGACTCATCCGACCTCGACGCCCAGGTAGTCCAGGTACGCCTCGAGTGTCGAGCGTGTCCACGCGCGCAGGGCCGGAGGCACGGCGTCGCCGTACACGGCGTCGACCAGCGCTTCCCGGTCGCGGATCCCCGCGGCCAGGGCCGACCGTACCTGCTCCAGCCGCTCGATCCGGTGCGCCCGGTAGCGCTCGAACGCCCCGGCCGGATCCGTAAACTCAAGTCCGTGAGCAGGATACAGGATCCGAGCACCCAGCGTCCGCAACCGCTCGAGGGAGTCGAGGTACGCCCGGAGATCGCCCCCCTCGGCCGGCGCGACCAGTGCCGTGTCCAGCCCGCCCATCATGAGGTCACCGACGAAGATAGCCGCCGCGTCCGGCCAGTGCAGCGCCACGTGGTCGGGCGTGTGACCCGGGGTCGGCACTGCGCGCAGCTCACCGGCGTCGGTCGGGATCACGTCACCCGCCCCCAGTGTGCCCGCGGCATGGCTGCGGATCTCGGCGCCGAGCAGGCGCGCGAGCTCAGGGGCACCCGCCGCGTGGTCGGCATGCTGATGGGTGAGGAGTATGACGGCGTCGCCGTCACCCACCGCTGTCGCAAGGCTGGCCAGGTGCGATGGATCGGCGGGTCCCGGATCGATGATCGCCACACGGCTGCGGCCGACGACGTACGTCCGCGTGCCGTCGAGCGTCATCGGGGAGGGGTTGGGCGCGAGCAGCGTGCGCAGCATCAGCGGATCGGTGTGACGACCCGGGCGGCCGGGAGAGTCCGTGCGCTGTGAGGACGGGCGCAGCGCGCCCGGGGTGCGTGCTGCAATGGGCCGGCACCGGCAGGCGATGCCGGCCACACCGCCTTAGAGCCGCTCGGCGACGAAGACTTCCGCCAGCTTGTCGGAGATCAGCTCGAGGCTTTCCTGCGCGCTCTTCGTGAAGCAGTCCTTCTGCCGGCAGTCGATGTCGATCTGCCCGAAGATCTCATCCCCGGCACGGATCAGGACCACCAGCTCCGACTTGGTGCGCGGGCTGCACGCCAGGTAGTTGTCGATCGCCGTGACGTCGGGAACGTTCTGGTTCTTCTTCTCGGCGACCGCCGTGCCGCAAACACCCTGGCCCACCGGGATCTTCGCGTGCTCCGTCGACTCACCCATGTAATTGTGCAGCCACAGCTCGTTGTCGCCCTCGTTGAAGAGGTAGACGCCCACGAAGTTGTAGCTGGACTCCGACGCCTTGATCTGCTTCACCGTCTCGCGCAGGATCGCGTCCGAGAGGTACCCCTCGTCGCGCATCTCCTGGATCTTCTTCACCATCTGACCGGCATCAACCATCGTGTCCGAACCTCTGTTGCTGCCCGCGCTCGGCGCGGGCGGATTGTACGGCGCCTGGATGCCTGTTGCCCGGTACGCGCCGCAGCGCACCGGGCGGCAAAGTCCTGTTTCGGGTACTGCGGGCCGGGGCCCCGGGCCCGGGCCGGGGCCTGGAGCGGCGGGTGGCGCTGCGCGCGTCCGCTGTTCCTCGACCCCCGTCATCGCGTGCTTCTAGGCCTGCTCCAGCTCGAGGAGCACGGCGCGGACCGGGGCGCTGTCCGCCTCCGTCAGCCGCAGCGGCAGTGCCACCAGCGAATACCGCCCGGCCGGTACGTCGCTCAGCACGACGTTCTCGATGATCACGACGTCGCCTGCCTGCAGCAACCGGTGCGACTCCAGCGTCTTCGATCCGAACGTGTCGATCGACGGCGACTCGGTCGCGACCAGCTTCACACCGGCATCGGCGCACGCGCGCGCCAGCGCCGGCGTCACTGCCGGGAACGGATCCGGAAACCGGCCCGGCACGAACTGCTCGAAGCAGCGGAACAGCAGCCGCTCTTCTGTGCCCGCGTCGATGCCGTCCAGGAGATCGACGTCGAGCGCCTCGCGGCCACGGGCATCGATCACGCGCGCGCGGCCGATCAGGTGCTCGAGCGGCACGCTGGCCGCGGTCCCGCCGCCGTCCTCGAAATGCAGCGGGCCGTCCATGTGCGTGCCGGCATGCACGCTCAGGCAGAGCGATGCGACGTTCACGCTGTCGCCCCGCTCCCGGCGCATCGTCCAGTCCATGGAGACCTCGCGGTCCCCCGGCCACACCGCAGTCCGCTCGTCGAGCGGCTGCGTGATGTCGTGGATGCGACGGATCCGTGCACCTCCGGAGCCGAGCAACATAACCGTCAGCGGGGCACGAAGTCCACGTCGCCCGCCAGGTCACGGCAGAATGCCGCGATCAGCCTGGCCGCCGCATCCAGGTCCTTCCGGCTGACCAGCTCGTTGGGCGAGTGCATGTACCGGTTGGGCACCGACACGATGCCGGTCGGCACACCCGCGCGCGACAGGTAGATCGCGTCTGCGTCGGTGGACGTGAAGCGGGGCGATGCACTGATCGTGTACGGGATCGACTCGCGCTCCGCCGCGGCGACCAGCCGCTCGAACACGACCGGGTGCGCAGCGGAGCCGCGCGTCAGCACGGGCCCACCCCCGACCCTGTGCTCGCCCAGCTCCTTCTTTTCCATGTCGGGCGAATCGGTCGCGAACGTGACGTCGACCACGATCGCGACCTGCGGGTCCAGCGAGTACGCACTGGTCCGCGCTCCTCCGCCGCTGTAGCCGATCTCCTCCTGGGCGGTCGCGACCGCTGCGACCTGCGCGGCGGGCCGGTCCTGCGCCAGCAGCCGCAGCGCCTCCAGCACGACGAACGCGCCAATGCGGTTGTCGATCGACCGGCTGACGATCAGGTCCTGGTCCAGCTCGAGCAGCTTCTGATCGATGACGCCGGGATCGCCCACGCGCACGCCGCGCTCCAGCGCGCGGTCCTTCTTCCCCGCGCCGATGTCGATCCACAGGTCGGTGATCTTGGACGCCTTTTCGCGCGCGTCCCCCTTGATCAGGTGGATCGGCTTCTTGCCGATCACGCCGTGCACCGGCCCGCTGCGTGTCAGCACGATGACGCGCTGCGCGACGAGCACCTGCGGATCCCAGCCGCCGATGCCTTCGAAGTAGAGGTAGCCTTCATCGTCGACGTGCGTGACCATGATGCCGATCTCGTCGATGTGGCCGGCCAGCATGACACGCGGGTTGCCCTCGGAGTTGAGCAGCGCGACGGAGTTGCCGCTGACATCGGCGCGGACCTCGTCCGCGATGCGGCCGGCTTCCTCGCGCCAGACGGCGGCTGCCGGCGCTTCGAAGCCGGACGGCGCCGGGGTATCGAGCAGCCGCTTCAGGAACTCGAACGAATTGCTGTCCACGGGAACGACGTCTCCTGGAAGATCGGATCAGGGGCGGCCAACGATAGGGCGGAGCGCGGCAGCGACGCAACGGTGGGACAGCAGGCGGCTGATCTGGCGGGCGGCCCCTGTAATCCCTGCGCCCGTGCGGAATTCCGCGGAGCGCGGCATATTCGGGCACCATCCCGAAGGAGAACCAGCCATGCCTGCAGCCGTGCGCCGTTGCCGCTTTCACCTGCTCGTCGTTGCCGCCGGCGCGCTTGCGCCGCTGCCGCTGTCCGCACAGCAGACAACCGTCCAGCCGCCGGTCGCGGAGCGCCGCGCCCATGTCGACACGCTGCACGGCGACGTGCGCAGCGACGACTATTTCTGGCTGCGCGAAAAGAGCGACCCTGCCGTGGCAGCGTACCTGGAAGCCGAGAACGCGTACGCGGAGCAGGTGCTCGAGCCACTCGCGGGACTGCGCGAAGCGCTGTACACGGAGATGCTGGGCCGCATCAAGCAGACGGACCTGTCCGTGCCGTACCGCGACAACGGCTACTTCTACTACGCGCGAACGGAGGAAGGGAAGCAGTATCCCGTGCTCGCCCGCAAGAAGGGCTCGCTCGATGCGCCGGAGGAAGTGCTGCTCGACGTGAACGCGCTGGCCGAGGGCCAGGAGTTCATGTCGGTCGCGTACGAGGAGCCCAGTCCCGATGCACAGCTCCTCGCCTACGGCACCGACTCGACGGGCTACCGACAGTACGTGCTCCACGTGAAGGACCTGCGAACCGGTGAGCTGCTGGACACCCGCGCGGAACGGTTGCGCTCCGTTGTGTGGGCGGATGACAACCGCACGCTCTTCTACACGGTCGAGCACCCGGTCACGAAGCGCGCGTACCGGCTGTACCGCCACGTGATCGGCACGCCCGCGCACGAGCTGATCTACGAGGAGCCGGACGAGCGCTTCGGCCTGTACGTCGGTCGCACGAGCAGCGATGCCTACATCCTGCTCGGCATCGGCAGCCTGACCACGTCCGAGGTGCGCTACCTGCGCGCGGACGATCCGACCGGCGAATGGCGACAGGTCGCGCCGCGCGTGCAGGACCGCGAGTACGACGTCGAGCACCACGGCGACAGCTTTTACATCCGCGTCAATGACGCGGGCCGCAATTTCCGCCTGGTCAGGGCACCCGTCGCCGACCCGGCGGAGTCGAACTGGACGGAGGTGATCCCGCACCGTGACGACGTCATGCTGCAGGGCGTGCAGCTGTTCCGGAACCACATGCTGGCATACGAGCGGGCGAACGCGCTGCCGCGGCTGGTCATCCACGACCTGCGCACGAACACGTCGCACGAGGTAGCGTTTCCAGAGCCGGTCTACTCGGTGTTCCCGACGTCGAACTACGAGTTCGACACCAGCGTGCTGCGCTACAGCTACCAGTCGTTCGTCACGCCCTCATCCGTGTACGACTACGACATGGACACGCGGCAGGCTGCGCTGCTCAAGCGCCAGGAAGTGCTGGGGGGCTACGACCCGGCGCAGTACACGTCCGAGCGCGTCTGGGCGACGGCGCGCGACGGGACGCGCGTGCCGGTTTCCCTGGTGTACAGAAAAGACACGCCGCGTGATGGCAGTGCACCGATGCTGCTCGGCGCGTACGGCTCCTACGGCTCGTCGTCCAACGTGACGTTCAACTCGAACCGGCTCAGCCTGATCGACCGCGGCATGATCGTGGGCACCGCGCACATCCGCGGCGGCGCGGACCTCGGCAAGGCGTGGCACGACCAGGGTCGCATGCAGCACAAGATCAACACGTTCATCGACTTCATCGACGTGGCCGAGCACCTGGTCGACAGCGACTACACGTCCAGTGACCGGCTCGTCATCGAGGGGGGCAGTGCCGGCGGGCTGCTGATGGGCGCGGTCACGAACATGCGGCCCGACCTGTTCAAAGCCGTCATCGCGCACGTCCCGTTCGTCGACGTGATCAACACCATGCTCGACGAGACGCTGCCACTCACGGTGGGCGAGTTCGAGGAGTGGGGCAACCCGAAGGTCGCCGAGCAGTACCGCTGGATCCGGGCGTACGACCCGTACACCAACGTGGCAGCGAAGGACTATCCGGCAATGCTCGTGAAGACCTCGTTCAACGACAGCCAGGTCATGTACCACGAGCCGGCGAAATGGGTGGCGAAGCTGCGCGCCCACAAAACTGACGACAACCCGCTCCTCTTCGTGACCAACATGGCGGCCGGCCACGGCGGCTCCTCCGGCCGCTACGATCGGCTGCGGGAAATTGCCCTGGACTACGCGTTCATGCTGTGGCAGGTAGGGAAGACCGGATCGCGGCCTGGGGTCACGAGCCCGCAATAGAGCTCGGGCCGTGTGGGCCGGCTGGGCCAGCGGGCGCTTCAACCGATGCGCCCCCGCGCCCCGCCGCAGCCGTTGCGACTATTCCTCCCGCAGCGCCTGCGTCGGTTGTATGCGCAATCCGCGACGCGCGGGCCCGGCGGCGGCGGCGAGCCCGACGGCAACCATGAGGGCGGCGACCAGGGGAAGGAGGGCGGCGTGGCTGCCCTCCAGCCCCACGTCGAGTGCGCTGGCGAGCACGAGGCCGACAGCCACACCCACCGCGAGCTGGGCTGCCGTGCGTGCGAAGATCGCGCGCAGCAGCTGTCCGGGCGGCGCGCCGAGCGCCGCGCGGATGCCGACCTCACGGCGTCGCCGCACGACGGCGAACGACGTCATCGCATAGATGCCTGCAGCGGACAGCAGCACGACGCTGAGCGTCGCGAGCATCACGACCAGCGCGATCATCCGCATCAGCCCCTGCTCCTGCTCGATGGCATCGTCCAGGGCGATCGGCTCGTCGATGACCAGACTGGCGCTCGTCTGAGCAGCGATTTCGCGCAGGCGCCGCGTGTACGCCGTCGGATCGATGCCGCGCGTACGCACGATCAGGTTGAATGACCGAGTCGGCGAAAGCGCCCGGTACAGCCGCGGATACTGCTGGTCCTGCATGTCGTTCGTCGGGAAGTCAGGCACGACCCCGACGACTTCCAGCAGCTGCTCGTCCGCGCTCGCTCCGGATCCACCGAGACGAACCGTCCGGCCGAGTACGTCACCACCGCCGAGCACCCGGTCCGCGAAGGATCGGCTGACGATTGCGGTGCGAGCCGCTTCGGCAGCATCACCGGCACCGAATGCCCGTCCCGCCAGGATCGGCTTGTCGAACGCGGCGAAGTAGTCGGGGGCGATCCGGTTGAGGGCAACGCTGTGCCAGACGGTGCCGCCTGCTGAGTCCGTGGATGCACGCCCACTGACGGCCGTCACCGATACCGTGCTCTCCTTGCCAGGCATGTGAAACGCGAACGTCGCATCGGCGACCCGTTGATCGCGGTCGAGCGCCGAGAGAAGCCGCGATGCCGCGTCCGCGAACGCTCCACTTGCCGGTACGTCTGCTTCCGCGGCCTGCGACGCTTCCTGCTCCATGGACACGAACGCGCGCAGGTACTCGTCGGCCTCGTAGCCGGGATCCGCCGTCCCGTAGCGCATCGCCTGCATCGCGCCCTGGAGCGCCAGTGGCAGCACTGCCACCGCGACCGCGACCTGACCCACGATGAGCACCGTCCAGGTCCGTCCGAGTCGGCCGCCCGCGCCGGCGCCTCCGGGCGCGCGCAGCCCCGTCGCGATCCGGCGCCCGGTCGCCTTCAGCGCCGGCACGGCACCCATGATGACCGCCGCGAGAACCGCGAGGCCAGCGGTGTACAGGGCAAGCCCGGGCGTCAGGCCCGGCGTCAGCCAGAACGGCATCTCTCCGGAAAACTCGTTCTGCATCATCGCGCTGATGCGGCGAAGTGCAGCGCTTCCCGCCGCGAGGCCGATCACCGCTGCGAGCAGTGACAGCACGAATGCCTCGGCAAACAGCTGAAAGACAATCCGCCGGCGGCTCGCGCCGAGCGCCGTGCGCACCGTGATCTCACCCAGCCGCGTCGTCGTTCGGGCGTACATCAGAACGGCGACGTTCACGCCCACCACGACCAGCAGCAGCGTGATCAGCGCCTGCCCGAGCAGCAGCGCGCGCGCAATGCCCGGCTTGTCGATCGCGAAAAAGGGGTACGTGTACGGCAGCACCTGCGGCAGGATTCCTTCGTAGACTTCGGGCCATGTGCTCGCCAGCCCATGCCTCACGGTCGCCACTTCGGCGCGCGCACCCTCGAGCGATGCTCCCTCGGCGAGTCGGCCGAAGACCATCACCGGGGGCGCTGCGCCACGTTCGTACGCGCCCGCTTCGAGACGCAGCGGAATCCAGTAGTGGTGGTTGACAGGGAACCGGTAGCCCGGGGGCATGACACCGACTACCGTAAACTCATCGTCGCCCAAGCGGATGCTGCGCCCGACAATCCCCGGGTCACCCCCGAAGCGGCCCTGCCAGGCATCGCCTCCGATTACGACCACGTTGCCGGCCTCGGCCCGCTCGTCGGACGACAGCAGTGGTCGGCCGAGAAGCGGCGGTGTACGCGTGAGCGCGAAGGCTGACGGCGAGATCTCCGCCACCCGCACCAGCTCCGGCGTCGCCCCCTCCTCGAGCAGGTTGCGACGCACGGTGCGGAAGGCACCCAGCTGCTCCACCGAGCTCAGCGACTGCCGCCACGTCTCCAGGTCATGCAGATGCGTCGACTGGTTCGGGTCCTGCCGCTGCGTGTCGTAGTTCTGCAGCATGACCATGCGATCGCCGCCGGGCAGCGGCAAAGCAGGGTTCATCATGCTGCTGATCAGGCCAACCGCCACCGTCGCGACCGTGGTTGCGACCGCCAGACCCAGCCCGCCGACGATCGCCAGACCCGGATAGCGGACCAGCATCCGCACGCCCAGCCGGAGGTCCAGCGACACTCCGCTCAGCCACGCCGTCCCGCGACCGTCCCGCATCTCCTCGCCGTACCGTTCCGTTCCGCCGAATGCGACGAGCGCCCGCCGCCGGGCCTCCTCCCGACTCAGGCCGTCGGTGCGCATCCGGCGCTCGGTCTCCATGTCGACGTGGAAATCGAACTCCTCCCGCATGCGCGCCTCGGCCGCGCCACGCTTGATCAGCCGCAGTCGCGCGCGCGCCGCGTCCAGCCACCTCATCGAACGCCGCTTTGCGGGTCCGAACGTCGTGATTCGTTCATGCGGTCCGCAGCACGGTTTCCAGCGCCGCTGCAAACCGGCGCCAGCTTTTTACCTCCGCACCGAGCATTCGCCGACCGGCCGCGGTCAGCTCGTAATAGCGAGCCCGTCGATTGTTGTCCGTCCTGCCCCACCCGCTCGTCACCAGCCCCTGCTTCTCGAGTCGCTGCAGCGCCGGGTAGAGCGAACCCTGGTTCACCTCCAGCACACCGTCAGAAAGCTGCTGCACCCGCTGGCTGATCCCCCAGCCGTGCATCGGCTCCAGGGACAGCGTCTTCAGCACGAGGAGGTCGAGTGAACCTCGCAGTACGTCCGTCGACGCCCGGTCCGCCACAGCGGTCTCCTGTCGATGTCTTCTGTAGACTTCTAAAGAAAGGATGCTCCAATGACCGTCCCGCGGTCAAGAGCCCTGGAAAGAGCGGCCGACCCGCAGTTCACCCCGACCCAGGCCCCGGGCCCCGGGCCCCGGCCCGCCTCTCCCTTCCAGGTTTCGCCCGCCCAGCCCCGCGGTTACCTTATCTCCATGCAGGAAACGTATTTCCGACGCGGGCTCGGCCTGAAGAAGGAGATCGAGCCCGTCCTTGCCGCCGAGTACCACAGTGCGCTGGTCGAGCAGATCCGCGCGGACGGGTTTCGTGCGACCTTCGGCGACCTGACGCTGCGACTCGCCCAGGACTTCGGCTTCTGCTACGGCGTGGACCGGGCGGTCGACTACGCCTACCAGGCAACGCACAAGTTCCCGGACCGGCGGATCTTCCTGGTCGGCGAGATCATCCACAACCCGCACGTCAACACGCGGCTACGGGAAGCCGGGGTGACCTTTCTCTACCCGACCCGGGCGGGCGTCTTCGACTTTTCCGCGATCGGCGCGGAGGACGTGGTCATCCTGCCGGCGTTCGGCGTGGCGCTGCACGACTTCAAGACGCTGCGCGAGATCGGCTGCGTGCTCGTCGACACGACGTGCGGCTCGGTGCTGAACGTGTGGAAGCGGGTGGAGTCGTATGCGCGCGACGGCTTCACGGCGCTGATCCACGGCAAGTACTTCCACGAGGAAACGCGTGCGACGGCGTCGCAGGTGAATACGCATCCGAACGGGAAGTACATCGTGGTGCGTGACATGGACGAGGCGCGACTGGTCTGCGACTACATCGAGCAGAACGAGCGTGCGCTGGCGCGCGAGACGTTCCAGTACCAGTTCCGTGAGAAGGCGTCGCCCGGCTTCGACCCGGAGACGGACCTCGTGCGGGTCGGTGTCGCGAACCAGACGACGATGCTCGCGACGGAGTCGCTGGCGATCGCTGCAGAGGTCGGGCGCAGCCTCGCCGCGCGGTATGGCGAAGATCATCTCGCGGAACACTTCCGGTCCTTCGACACTATCTGTTCTGCGACGCAGGAGCGGCAGGACGCGGTGCTCGAGATGATGCAGGATCCGCCGGACGTGATGGTCGTGATCGGTGGCTACAACTCGTCGAACACGAACCACCTGGCGCATCTCTGCCGCGAGTACACGACGGCGTACCACATCGCCGACGCGACGTGCATCGACCCGGAGCGGGGCGTGATCCGGCACAAGCCGGAGCTGGCGGCCGATGCCCCGGAGGTGGAGGTCGCGGACTGGCTGCCGACGGGCCCCCTCACGCTGGGGCTCACGGCCGGTGCGTCGACGCCCAACGTCAAGATCGGCGAGACCATTGAACGGATCCTGGCCACGCGGGGGATACCGATCCCGCGGCCGGAGCAGCAGCAGGCCAGAGCAGAACCATGAGCCGACGACTGTCCCCCACCCGCGCAGCGGCCCTCATCGCCGCCGGCTGTGCCGCCTTCGCCCTGGTCCTCCCGGGACACGCGGCTGCGCAGGCGCCGTATCCGGGCGTCGAGATGAGCGAGGCGGTGGCCGAGGCCATCAAGCCGCCCGTGAACCCCGAGTCGCGCCGCGTGCTGTCGCTGGCGGACGCGGACAAGGGCACCAAGGTGCTGGTCTCGACGGAGCAGCGTCGCCTGTGGCTCGTGAGCGGCCGTGACACCCTGATGAGCGTTCCCGTCGCCGTGGGCATGGGGGAGAGCTTCGAGTTCGAGGGGCGCCGCTTCTGGTTCGAGACCCCGCGAGGCAAGCGGAAGGTGCTGTCCAAGCAGCCGAACCCCGTCTGGAACGTGCCCGAATGGCACTACCTGGAGCGGGCCAAGGCACAGGGCCTCGAGGTCGTGAAGCTCTCCAGGGACGACAAGATCGAGCTGGCGGACGGCAGCTTCATCCTGACGATCGGCTCCAACGTCGGGCGGTTGCACACGTCCGGCAACTTCTGGCCGTTCACGCCCGGCAACGAGATCATTTTCGACGGCAAGGTCTTCGTGCCGCCCTTCGGCACCGCCCAGCGGGCCGTGCCGGACGCCCTGGGTCCCTTCAAGCTGGACACGGGCGACGGCTACCTCATCCACGGCACGCACATCTACAACGAGGGCTCCGTTGGCGACGCGGTGAGCCACGGCTGCGTGCGCATGCGCAACGAGGACCTCGCGACGCTCTACCAGGTCGTGCCGGTCGGGACCGCGGTCTACATCTTCTAGTTGCAGGTCCGGGCCTGTCCCGGACCTTGCCTGCTCCTGTCGCTTCCACACCACGCCACGCTGCAGCACTGATCTGGCTGAGTCCCGCGTCCACGGCGTTTTCCGCTGGCATCGCCTCTGCATCACCGTTGCCTTCAGCGGAAATCCCGGAGGATCAGCATCATGTCTTACCCACTGAAGAAGGCGGGCGTCGGCGCGGCGATCGGCCTGTCGGTTCTTCTGATCTCGGCCGGCCTGCGGCAGGCGAGTCCCGGCACACAGCCGGGCGACGCGTATCGAACCGCCCCGCCGGGCGAGCCTTCACGCACATACGTCCTGGCCAGTGACGATCACGTCGTGCCCCCACCGGCGATCGACGGTCCGGCCGATGACGGCACCCGCGCAACACCTGCGGAGGAGCCGCCCCCGGTGCAGCCGGACGTGGCGGGGGACGTCCAGGAGCGGACGCCGGTCGTGGCGGAGGCCCCGGAGGCGAGCTCGCGCATCGTCGTCTCGATCGACAAGCGCTGGCTGTGGTACATCGTCGGCCCTGACACGATCATCAGCGTGCCGGTTGCGGTCGGCATGAACCGCGGCTTCGAGTACGCGGGACGCAGCTTTCATTTCAGCACGCCGCGCGGCACGCGTCGCGTTCTGGCCAAGGAGGAGGCCCCGGTCTGGACCGTGCCGGAGTGGCACTACTACGAGCGCGGTCGCCACCAGGGGCTGGAGGTCGTGAAGCTCGCGCGCGATTCGCGCGTCGACCTGAGCGACGGTACGGTCATCGTCGTGCGGGGTGACGACGTCGGCCGCATCAACCACTACGGCAACTTCTGGCCGTTCACGCCGGGCAACGAGATCATCTTCGACGGCAAGGTCTTCGTTCCGCCGATGGGCACCAACCAGCGGCGGGTGCCGAACGCGCTCGGGCCGTACAAGCTGGACACCGGCAACGGTTACCTGATCCACGGGACGCACATCTACAACGAGGAGTCCGTTGGCCAGGCCGTGAGTCACGGCTGTGTGCGCATGAACAACCAGGACCTCGAGCGGCTGTACTGGATGGTGGAGCCCGGCACGACGGTGGTGATCCGCTAGCCGTGTCCGGCCGCAAAAGCGTTCGCGCGCACCAACCCGTCCTACCGGGGTACACACGGCGGGCCGCCCTCCGAGGCGGGCCCGCCGGTTTGTTCTCCGTACAGATCTGCTCCCACTGGTGAGGCGAATGACGGACGTGAAGGCGATAGACGCGCGCGGCTATGCGCGTCCCGAGGTGCTGGTCAGCACGGACTGGGTCGCTGCGCACCTGGACGATCCGAAGGTCAGACTCATGGAGTCGAACGAGGACGTGCTGCTCTACGAGATCGGGCACATCCCCGGCGCGGTGAAGATCGACTGGGTCGCTGACCTGAACGACGCCCGCACGCGTGACTACGTCGATGCCGGGCAGCTCCAGGCGCTGCTGCGGCGTCATGGCGTGAACGACGACACGACCATCGTGCTCTACGGCGACAAGAACAACTGGTGGGCGACCTACGCGTTCTGGGTGTTCCGGCTGTTCGGCCTGGAGAACCTCAGGATCATGGATGGTGGCCGCGCCCGCTGGGAGCAGGAGGGACGCGACCTGGTGACGGACGTGCCGTCGTACCCGGAGGGCAACGTCCGCATACAGCCGCGCAACGACGACCCGATCCGTGCCTTCCGCGAAGACGTCGAGCAGCACCTCGCGAAGCAGGGGCGCATGGTGGACGTGCGCTCGCCCGAGGAGTACCGCGGCGAGCGGCTGCACATGCCCGAGTACCCGAACGAGGGCGCGATGCGCGGCGGGCACATCCCCGGCGCAAGGAACGTCCCCTGGGGCCGTGCCGTGGATCCCGACACGCACACGTTCAAGCCGGCCGATGAGCTGGCCGCGATCTATCGGGACGAGTGCGGCATCCGCCCCGGCGACGAGGTGATCGCGTACTGCCTCATCGGTGAGCGCAGCTCGCACACGTGGTTCGTGCTGACGTATTTGCTCGGCCAGGAGAACGTGCGCAACTACGACGGCTCCTGGACGGAATGGGGCAACCTGGTGCGTGCACCCATCGAGCGCTGACGATGGACAGGCAGACACGCATCGCACTGCTCGTCGATCACTTCAGGAACCCGCGCCACCGCGGTACGCTGGAGCATCCGGACGTCAGCATGCCGGGCGGCAATCCCGGCTGCGGCGACGTCGTCACGATGCACGTGCGTGCCGCGGATGGCGATGACCGCATCGCCGAGGTCAGCTTCGAAGGCGAGGGGTGCACGATCAGCCAGGCGGCGGCGTCCATCCTGGCGCAGCGCGCCAACCGCAAGCACTACACGTTCGACGAGATCGCGGCCATGTCGTACGAGGAGATGATCGATCTGCTCGGCAGCGACATCGTCGGCTCACGTCCGCGCTGCGCAACGCTGGCGCTCGGCACGCTCAAGGCGGCGGTCAAGCGGATCGAGATGGACCGGAGGCTGCGCGCGGCAGGGCGGAGCGACGAGGAGATCGCGCAGATGCGCGCCGCGATCGCCCAGCAGGCCGGCGGCGGGCTCGTATTCGGTGAGGACGCGGTCGCCGAGGCGCGCGCGGATCAGACGGCCGCGCCCCCGGACCGGGACGTGCTGTAGCCGCCCGGATCTCGACCACCCGCACAAGGAACGACTCACTATGGCGCTCGACTTCGCCCGCGCCGCGGACCTGTTCTGCGGCTCCGAGCAGGAGCTTTCCATGGCGCTGAACATCGATGTGGGCGACCTGCGCCAGTACCGCACGAACCCGCAGCGCGCGCCGAAGCCCCTGCTGCAACGGCTCGGACGTGTCCTCGTCGAACGGGGCAGCGGCATGAAGCGGGTAGGCGAGATGCTTCTCGAGGACAGTCGGTGACCAGCCAGGTTTTTTGCTACCGTGAGCGCCGGCCGGTATTGTGGACCGGCCCACATACCGGGAGGACCCCCTATGAGACTTGCCATCATTCCTGTGGTCGCGCTGCTGGCGGGTGCGTGCGCGGCCGGGGAAGCCGATAGCACAGTGGCCGGCGCGGCGTCACAGGCCGATGCACGGCTTGCTAAGTACACGACTGTACGACTGACCAGCCCGATGGAGGGGCTGACCGCTCGCGACAGACAGGTCGTTGGCCTGCTGATCGACGCGGCGGCCGAGATGGACTCGATTTTCTGGCTGCAGGCCTTCGGCGAGCCCAACTCGCTCCTTGGCTCTCTCGACGACGCGACGCGCCGCTTCGCGCTGATCAACTACGGTCCCTGGGACCGGCTGGCGAACAACGAACCGTTCGTCGAGGGCTACGGGCCGAAACCGGCGGGTGCGAACTTCTACCCGCCGGACATGACCCGCGAGGAGTTCGAGGCGGCCGCGGGCACGGGCAGCGACCTGCGCAGCCCGTACACCATCGTGCGACGCGACGAGACCGGCGGGCTGCGCGCCGTTCCGTACCACGAGGCGTTCCGGCCGCACGTCGAGCGCGCCGCCGCGAAGCTGCGCGAGGCAGCGTCGTACGCGGACGAGCCCGCACTCCGCCGTTACCTCGAGATGCGCGCGGACGCGCTCCTGACGGACGACTACCAGCCGAGCGATTTCGCGTGGCTCGACATGGAGGACAACCCGATCGACATCATCATCGGGCCCATCGAGAACTACGAGGATCAGCTCTTCGGCTACAAGACGGCGTACGAGGGCGTCGTGCTGATCAAGGACCAGGAGTGGAGTGACCGCCTCTCGCGCTACGCGACGATGCTGCCTGCACTGCAGCAGGGGCTGCCGGTCGACGCGCGCTACCGGAGCGAGCAGCCCGGCACGGACTCGGATCTGAACGCGTACGACGTCGTCTACTACGCGGGGGACGGCAACGCCGGCTCCAAGTCGATCGCGATCAACCTGCCCAATGACGAGGAAGTGCAGCTCCAGAAGGGCACGCGCCGGCTGCAGCTCAAGAACGCCATGCGCGCGAAGTTCGACGAGATCCTGGTCCCGATCGCCGACGTCCTGATCGACCCGGCGCAGCGCGACAACGTCACGTTCGACGCGTTCTTCAGCAACGTCATGTTCCACGAGGTCGCGCACGGCCTCGGCATCAAGAACACGGTCAATGGCCGTGGCACCGTGCGCGATGCGCTCAAGGAGCATGCGACGGCGCTGGAGGAGGGCAAGGCCGACGTGCTCGGGCTGTACATGGTCACGTCACTGCAGGAGCAGGGCGAACTCGGCGACGCGGCGCTCGAGGACTACTACGTCACCTTCCTCGCGAGCATCTTCCGGTCCGTCCGGTTCGGTGCCGCAAGTGCGCACGGTCGCGCGAACATGGCACGCTTCAACTACTTCGCGGAGCGAGGCGCCTTCGAGCGCAACCCCGAGACCGGCACGTACAGCGTCGATGTCGAGCGCATGCGCCAGGCGATGAACGAGCTGTCCGAGCTGATCCTCACGCTGCAGGGCAACGGCGACTACGATGGCGTTGGCGCGTTCGTCGAACAGTACGGCAACATCGGGCCGGAGCTGCAGGCCGGGCTCGATCGGGTGAACGCGAGTGGTATCCCGGTGGACGTCGTGTTCGAGCAGGGCAGGTCGGTGCTGGGGCTGGACTGATCAGCGGTTACACCGTGTAACCACGAACGGGCGGCATCGTGATCCTCGATGCCGCCCGTTGTGGTTTCCCACGGCGCCTTGCAGCGTCCACGGTGACTCGCCAGTTCGATGGCGAGTCGGTGCTCCGGCCGCTGGGCCGGCCGGTCAGTGCTCGTGGTGGTCGTGACGCGCGCCCATTGCACGACCCAGCGCCAGTCCCAGCGGCAGGGCAATCGCCGCTGCCCCGACAGCCGCGAAGCGCGGCGCCCAGGCGTGCTTCATGTCCCAGCGCATCTTCGCCAGGCGCGCCGACTTCACCGGGTGCCCGACCATGAACGTGGTGCGCGGCGCCTTCGCGTACGCATATGTCTTGAGCAGATTCCCAACCATGTCTGCCTCCGTTGCGGGTGCTGCGGTCTGCGGCCGGTCCCGGCCGTTCCTGGAGGCGTAAAAGAGCAAGATGCATGCACATACGCGTGCGCCGGGGCGCGCGCGAGCAGGTACGGCTCCTCTCACCGGATCAGGCCAGTACGGCCTCCATCTCGATCTCTGGCGCCCACAGGGACCCAGGGAGCTGCCGGAACCCTGCCTTTTCATAGCTGCGGATGGCCGCGCGGTTCGATGGCTCGACCGAGAGCCAGACGCGCCGGTGCCCGCCATCGCGGGCGATCTGGACTGCGACGACGTTGGCATGCGTGCCGATGCCGCGGCTGCGGATCGACTGGTGGAGAAAATTCGCGAGCTCGACCGTGCCCGGCTCCATCGGCACCAGCATGACGTGGCCGCACACCCGGCCGTCGATCTCGATGAGCAGGTGCTCGCCCGCGCCGAGAACACGGTCCAGCCAGCGGCGGATCTGCTCGATCGACCGGGGCGGCAGTCCCTGGGCGCCACGCTTCGGCTCGAAGCCGTCGTACATGGCTTCCAGGGCGGTCCGGTCCGCCGGCGCGTATGGCCGCACCGTGAACGGTGCGCCGTTCCTGTCTTCGAGCACGATCGGCAGCTCCACGCGGTTCGCCTAGAAGCCGAGGCCCCAGCCGGTGAGATGCGGCATCACTGCACGACGCACGGATGCCAGCGTCCTGGCGTTGGTCTCGATGGCCGCCGCGCGACGCTCCGACGGCAGAAAGGCATCCGGCGGATCGCGCAGCAACGACGGCACGATCTCGCCGCACTCGAGGCGCAGCATGCGCAGGAAATCCTCGGGTATTTCGTCGGGCGCGTCGATGCCGTTGAGGGCCGCCCAGACCAGCGTCCATGCGCGCGGCACGACCTTGTAGATCGCGTAGCCGCCGCCGCCGGTCGCGACGACCCGGCCACCGCAGTGTTCATCCGCGACCTCGCATACCAGGCGCGTCATGCGCTCGAACAGCCCCGTGGTGCAGCGCAGGTGCGTGAGCGGGTCGAGCACGTGCGCATCACAGCCACACTGCAGCACGATCACGTCCGGCTGAAATGCCTTCGTGATGTCCGGCACGAGCGAGCGGAACGCCGCCTCGAACGACTCGTCCTCCGTGTGCGCATCGAGTGGCATGTTCACGCTGTAGCCGTGACCATCCCCCTCGCCCAGCTCCTCGACGAAGCCGGTGCCCGGGAACAGGAATGCGCCGCTTTCATGGAATGACAGCGTGAGTACATCCGGATCGTCGTAGAAGATCCACTGCACGCCATCGCCATGGTGCGCATCGTAGTCGATGTAGAGCACGCGCGCGCCGTGCTCCTTCTGCATCCAGCGGATCGCAACGGCGAGGTCGTTGTAGACGCAGAAGCCGGCGCTCTCGGCACGGCGGGCGTGGTGCAGCCCGCCCGAGATGTTGAACGCGCGCTTCACGCGTCCGCTCATGACCAGCTCCGCGGCCGTGAGCGTGCCGCCGACGATGTGCGCCGCGGCGTCGTGCATCCCTTCGACGATCGGGACGTCGTCCGTGCCCAGGCCGAACCGATCAGCGCCGGGAAAGGATTCACCGGCGGAGGCCCGCTTCACCGCATCCACCAGCTCCGGTGCGTGGGCAAGGAGCAGGTCATCGTCGGTCGCGCGGCGCGGCGGCACGATCTGGCTGTCGTCGAGCAGGCCGAGCCGGCGGATGAGTTCGAGCGTGAGCTGCAGGCGACGCGGATTCATCGGATGCGTCGCATTGAAGCGGTACGACGCGAGCGCGTCGTCCCACACGAACGCTGTCTGCAACCGGTGCTACTCCGGCCAGGAGGTAACGACGCCGCGCGTGGGCGAGTGCCCGTCCGACGGCTCGAGCGGACCGTATGCCTCGATCTCCAGCGATGGCCAGCCGATCGTGTAGCCCAGGCGGCGCAGCGCGTCGATGATGCCCGTCGGATTCACCGTCTGCAGGTGCATGATCGCGATGGAGTACTCCTCCTTCGTCGGCGCGAGCACGAGCCCGGTGATATTGACGCGGTGCTCGATGCCGATCACGCGCACCACACGGGCCAGCTCGCCCGGCCGATTCTCCATGCGCACTTCAATGCGTGACGACG
>DASTYK010000166.1 GCA_035764935.1 Longimicrobiales bacterium
GCCCAGGCGGTTCCGGCCTGGTACGTCAGCCGCGAAGTGATCTGGCGCAGAGGGCGATCGCTGTCACCGCCGCTTGCCTGCCCGAGCTCCAACGTGCCTTCGGCAAGCAGCGGCCCGAGCGGCACGGAACCGCCGACCGCGATCGAGCGCTGCTCGGTCTCGCCGGTGAGAATGCCGCCGCCGCTCGTGTGCCTCAGGTACCCGCTCACCTGCGCGCTTGCGCCGCGACCCTGCCAGCGGAGGCTGAGTGCGCTGCCCTGGTGCCTGGCCCCGGTGCCGCTCAGCAGCTCCGCCTCGCCGCGCACCAGCCAGCCGTTCAGGGTCAGGCGCTCGCTCATCCTGAACACGCCACCCAGGTAGGTCTCGTCCGTCGCGGAGCCGCTGGTCGCCAGTGAGCCCGGCACTCGCCGGAGATGCGCCTGCAGGTCGAGTCGATCGCCGCGCCAGGCGGACTCCAGCTCCAGGGCAACACCCTCGCGCGCGCGGCCACTGGCGTCGCGCAGCGTCATGATTCCCGCCTCCGCGCGCGTGGTCAGGCCGCGGGCAAGGTTGCCGCGAAAGGTGAGGGCAGCCACCCGGCTCTGCTCCGTCTGCTCCGCCATGCCTGCGGGGCGCGCCATGTCGGAAACCGAGACGCCGATGGCCCCGACACCGGTGGTCACGCCCGCCGTTGCACCGAGCAGGTGGCCGGGGCGCGCCGGCGCATCGAACTGATGAGGGCGGGCGGCGAAGACGCTCGCCTGCACACTGCCGAGCGCGGCGCCGCCGCTCACGCCCGTGCCCAGCGCGCTGCCCCCGTGCAGGGCGGACCCGATGAAGAGCACGTCACCCGCCGCAACATGGTTCTGCCCGTGCCGCACCTCCGCACGCAGGGCCGGACCGCTCAGGTAGCGGTAGAAGGCAGGCGACGTCGCGGCGTGGGGGCTCCGCCGCACCAGCAGGCTCGCCTCGGTTCCGCTCCCCAGCGACCCCTGCATCTCGAGCGCGAGCGAGACCGGCGTCCGCTCGAGCATGCCCGCGTCCACCGCGCCGAGCGTGAGCGTGGCGGGCAGTCGCAACATGCCGCCTTCCGCGACGTCGCGCTCTGCGACCGTGACCGCCAGGTTGCCGCTCGACTGACTGCCACTGCCGGTCGCGGTGATGCGCACGATCTGCGTCTCGCCGTACACGGCCGAGGCCGGAACTCGTAGCTGCAGGCTGTCCATCAGCGAAGCACCCGCCGGAACGACGATCGGACCGGGCGCTTCGATCGCCCACGATTCCGGCTTCAGAACGAGCAGCCGGAGCGTGTCCACTGCATTGCCGGTGTTCCGCACGACAAAGCGAACCTGCGACCCGGTGCCACGTGCGACGAACACGCTCGCCGTGTCCAGCTCGAGCTGGACCCCGCGTCGGACGACGACCCGCGTCTCGATTTCCGCACTCCACGTCGTGCCGTCCGCCCACTCCGCCTCGACCCGCGCCACCCGCATCACGCCCGCCGCAGTTTCTCTCGGCACACTGAACGTCAGCGGAATCAACCCCACGTCCTCGCGCACCACGACGTCGCCGCTCGGCGCGCCGTAAAGGAGCACCCGCTCCGTCGCGTGCACTTCGAACACCGCCGAACGGGCCGCCGCGGGACGCTGCACGCGCAGCACCGTCGAAACGACGGCACCGGGCACCGCATCAGGCGCGGCAATGACATCCGCGGGCGACGCCGACACGCGAGCGCCGCCCCGCTCCTGGGCACCGGCAGGAGCATGGACGGCGCAGACCGTCAGCAGGGCGAGCAGGCCGGCCGCCGCGCGCATCTAGCTGCCCACGGTGAAGCGCAGCAGCGTGCCGAAGGAGCCGGGAGGATCATCGTCCCACGAGAGCCGAACCCGCATCCGGAGCTGCACGACCGTGTTGCCGTCGCCTGCGCTGATCTGCTGATCCCCGGTGGTGACCGGCCGCCAGTTTCCCCCGCCCGGGTCGATCTGGAGGTCCGAGAGCGGCTTGGTCGCGCCCTGCGACGTGCCCAGCGTCGGGGTCTCGGCACCCACGCACAGGGTCCACGGCAGCGGGGTGCTGCCCTGGCGCTGGCTCGTGACCGTGATGGTCACGACCGAGCCGTACACGATGCCCTGGCTGTCGTAATCGACGATGGTCGGGCTGGAGAACGTGAGGCTGGCGGGACTGATGCTGTCGATGCGCCGCCAGTTGCCCCCGCCCCGGCACTGCTGCGCCTCCGCAAACGCCGGCCAGGCCGCCCCGAACAACAGGGCGGCCAGGAGCAGGCGGCGGCGCGAAGCGGTGGGGGCGCTCATGGGTCAGTGCACGGTGAACAGGGCCTGGCCGCCGGCGAGCCAGTCGGCGCCGAACTCGAGAACTGGCACGGCGAGGTAGTCGCCGGGCGGGAGAGGGGGGAGCACGCTGCCGAACCGCCGGGCATGGCCGGGCAGCACGCCCAGCGGGCCGACGTGGGCGGTGGCAACAGTGGAGCCGGCCACGTCACGGATCTCGAGGGTGCCGTGCACCTCTACGGGGGCAGTGCCGGTGTTGCGGAACAGCATCGAGACGTGGAGCGAGTCGGCCTGGGTGGCAGTGACCTCTGCCAGCCCACCTTCGCGGGTGAGGGAGCCGGGCGCGTTGAGCACGCGCACGCCGATGCGGTTGGCCACGCGCACCTGGCCGGCGCCCTCCGGCGCCGACTCGATGAAGAGCAGCGACCAGCAGGCGCCGGCACCTGCCTCGACGCGGACCCGGATCTCCTGGCGCTGGCCGGGTTCGAGCAGGGTGTTGTCCGGGAAGAAGGAGATGCGGCCGAGGCACGAGCCCGAGGCGGTACCGGGCTCGTGAAAGACGTAGCTGCCGTCCTCGGCCTGGTCGTAATCGCTCAGGTACACGCGGAGCTGGAGTGGGCGATCGCCCTCGTTGCGGACCTGCACGACGGCGACGTCCGCATCGCCCTCGGCGCCGAGGTGGACGACACCGGGCAGCGCAGAGAACTGGGCGCTGGCGGGCATTGTGCCGCCGGCCAGCAGCAGAATCACGCGAACGACGTGGCGAGTCACCATCGACTGCTCCATGCTGAGTGCATGGCCAGGTTACGCGCGCGGGTATGACGTCCCGGTTACGGCCTGATTACGGATCGTTCATCGTGCCGGGGAATGGCACGCAACACTGCGAGGGGAGAGGAACTTCGAGGCTGCGTCCAGCGGCTGGATCCGCAGGGGTGCAGCCCGGCGTCAGTCTTCGAACGCGTCGGGGTCGTCCGTCAGGGCGAAGCCGACGCCGCGGACCGTGACGATGGCCGCGGCTGCGTTGGCCGTGCGCAGCTTGCGGCGCAGCCGTGCGACGTGCACGTCCACGACATTGGAGCCGGGGTCGAAGGTGATGTCCCAGACCTTCTCGAGCAGCTCCGTTCGACTCAGGGTGCCGCCCGGCGCGAGCAGAAACCGCTCGAGCAGCGTGAACTCCTTGGGGGTGAGCCGGATGCGCGTGCCGTCGACGAATGCGCGGCGGGTCTTGCGGTCGAGTGTGACGCCGGAGTAGGCGAGCGTGTCGTCGCGCACCGCGCCACCGCGGCGGACGAGCGCGCGCACGCGTGCCTTCAGCTCGTCGAGCACGAACGGCTTCACGAGGTAGTCGTCCGCGCCGGCATCGAGCCCGCTCACGATGTCTTCCGTGCGGTTCTTGGACGTCAGCATGAGGATGGGGACGTCGCCGCGCTTCGCGCGGATCTCGCGCGCAATGTCGTAGCCCATCGTGTCGGGAAGCACGACGTCGAGGATGACGGCATCGTACGGCTCGACGAGCGCGAGCATGCGGCCGTGCTGCCCGTCGTGTGCGACGTCGACGACGTGACCCTCTTCCTGCAGCCCGCGACGAACGAATTCGCAGATGAGCGCATCGTCGTCGACGATGAGTAAGCGCATGGTTTCCGGTCTGGGACCGCGGCCGGTGCGCGTCCGTGGCTGGCTCCGCACTTGCGGCACGACGGTCGGGCGAGTCCAATTCGACGCAGGAACATACAGCGACAGCCCTGCGTAGCCAACAACGACATGTACATCCTGCTGACCGATATTCTGACGTGCCCGCGCTGCGGCCCGGAGTTCGGGCTGATCCTGCTCGCCGATCGCATCGATGAGCGCCGCGTGCTGAGCGGCCGGCTCGGCTGCGCGAACTGCCGGGAGCAGTATGCAGTAGAGGACGGCTTCGGCGTCTTCGGCAGCGGCTGGGGGACAGAGCCGCGCCAGCCGGACGACGAAGCGGTGATGCGACTGGCTGCGCTGCTCGGTGTGACGGAGGGGCCGGGGTTCGTGCTGCTCGTCGGGGATGCGGCGGTGCATGCGGAGGCGCTGGCCGGCATGGTGCCGAACCTGGAGGTCGTCGCCGCGAGCGACGCGGCGCGCGACTGGGCGGAGCGACCCGGTGTGAGTCGAATCGGCCTCGGGCGGACACTGCCGTTTCCCGCTCGTGCGCTGCGCGGTGCGGTGCTCTCGGGCCGCGCAGCGAACGAGCTGCTCGAGCAGGCAGCACGCGCACTCGCGCCGCTGGCGCGGCTCGTGCTCGAGACGGCACCGGAAGATGCTGCGCGGAGGGTGGAATCGGCGGGTCTCAGGATCCTCGCGCAGCAGGGCAGCACGGTCGTCGCGGTGCGCGGATAACGCGCATTGCTCGCCCGGAGGGCCCCGTCTATCTTACGCGGGTACGGTCATTTGGCCGCCCCTGATCCCACCGGAAGATCAAGCAACGCATGGGATTCTGGAAGAAGCTCTTCAGCAACGACGTGCAGGAAGTCGACTACTATGCCGAGGGCCTCGAGCTCATGAGCGTCGGCAAGTATCACGATGCCCTGACGTCGTTCCGTCTCGCACTGCGCGAGTCGCCGCAGGATCCGTCGATCCTGCAGCAGGTGGCGATGGCGTACACGCGCATCGGCATGACGGACCAGGCGGCGAAGACCTACCGGCAGGTGCTCGAGCAGAAGCCGAGCTCGGCTGGCGCCCGCTACGGTCTTGCCTTCCTGCTGCTGCACGACGGCATGCGTGACGAGGCCGTCACTCACCTCGAGCAGTTCCTGGCTGCGCCGCCCGAGGGGCCCGAGGCGCAGCGGCACGTGGAGCACGCGCGCAAGACGCTCGCCGAGCTGCGTGGCGAGGCCACGGCCGAGCCGGAACCGCCGCAGGAGCTGTCGCCGGGCGGGGAGCCACGATGAGCGACGTCGCCGTCTCGCTGCGCTGGCGCGGCAGCGGCCTCGTCCTGGATGCGACGACGCCGGAAGGGCTGCAGATCGCCCTCGACAGCAAGCGCATCGAGGGGGCGTCCCCGCCGCAGCTCCTGCTGATCGCACTCGCCGGCTGCACGTCCATCGACATCGTCGACATCGCAACCAAGATGCGCGTTTCCGTGGCCGGTCTCGAGATCGCCATCGAGGGTGACCGCGCGCCCGAGCCGCCGCGCCGCTACACGGCGATCCGCGCGACGTATCGCGTGAGCGGAGTCGATGAGGCGGATCGCGACAAGGTGCGGCGGGCGCTGGCACTTTCCGAAGAGAAGTACTGCAGCATCCGGCACTCGCTGGCGCAGGACATCGAGTTCAGCAGCACGCTGGAGTTCGTGTGAGCACGACGGACGAGGTGGTGACCGCGGCGACGGACCCGCTGCGCTACGCGGCGCTGCCCGCCGACCTGCCTCGCGGGACCCTGACGCAGCTGTTCTTCGAGGCGGTCGACCGCGACGAGCCGGGTGCGCTGCTGCGCCGGGAGCTCGGTCGCTGGCAGCCGGTCCCCCACCGCGAGGTGCTCGACCAGGTGCGGACGCTCACGCATGCGCTGCAGTCCCGGCTCGGCGTGCAGCGCGGGGATCGGGTGGCCCTGCTCTCGGAGAACCGGGCCGAGTGGCTGCTCGCCGATTTCGCGATCCTGTGTGCGGGCGCGCTCACCGTCCCGCTGTATGCGACGCTGCCGGCGAATCAGCTCGCCGTGATCCTGCGCGACTGCGGTGCCACCGTCGTATTCGTGTCGAATGCCGAGCAGCTCGCCAAGATGCGCGAGCTGCAGCAGCAGTACGGCCAGGTCGAGCACATCGTCGTGATGGAGGACGATGCGGTCGAGGGTGATGCGATCGGCTGGCGTGCGCTGCTCGACGAGGTGCGCGCCAGCAGGCCTGACGAGGGGGCGTTCCGCGAAGAGGCGCTGCGTGCGCGGCCGGAGGACGTCGCGACGCTGATCTACACGTCGGGCACGACGGGCACGCCCAAGGGCGTGATGCTCACGCACGACAACATCTGGTCCAACGTCTACGGCTGCTTCACGTCGTTCCTCATGATCGGCACCGACGACGTGGACCTCAGCTTTCTGCCGCTCTCGCACTCGTTCCAGCGCATGGTCGACTACGGCATGTTCTGGGTCGGTGCGACGATCGCGCATGTCGGCAATTTCGACGATGTCTCGCGCGCACTGGTCGATGTGCGGCCGACCGTGGCAGCCGCGGCGCCGCGGGTCTACGAGAAGCTGTACGCGCGCATCCTGAGCGCGGAGGGTGTGAAGCGCAGGCTCGTGCTCTGGGCGCGGGGCATTGCGCTCGAGGTGGGACAGGCGCGGCTCGCGGGGCGCAGCATCGGACCCGCGACGAGACTGCAGTACGCGGTGGCGGACCGGCTCGTGTTCCGCAAGGTGCGCGCGGCGCTGGGCGGCCGTATCCGCTTCTTCATCTCGGGCTCCGCGCCGCTCTCGCCGCAGGTCGCGTACTTCTTCTTCGGCGCGGGCGTAACGATCCTCGAGGGCTACGGACTCACGGAAACTTCGCCGGTCACCAACGTGAACCGGCCCGACAGCATCCGTATCGGCACGGTCGGGCCGCCGGTACCGGCGACCGAGATCCGCATCGCGGATGACGGCGAGATCCTGGTGCGCGGGCGCCAGGTGATGAAAGGCTACTGGAACAACCTCGACGCGACACGGGAGGCGATCGATGACGAGGGCTGGTTCCACACCGGCGACATCGGCACGCTCGATCCCGATGGGCTGCTGCGCATCACGGACCGAAAGAAGGAGCTGCTGGTAACAGCGGGTGGCAAGAACGTCGCGCCGCAGCCGATCGAGAATGCGGCCAAGACGAGCGGTTTCGTGGCCGAGGCGCTGATGATCGGCGATCGCCGGCCCTATCCGATTCTGCTCGTCGTGCCCAACTTCGACCTGCTCGAGGGATGGGCGCGCCACAAGGGACTGAGCTTCGGCTCGCGTGACGAGCTGGTCCGGCTGCCCGATGTGCGCAGGAAGCTGGAGGAGGACGTCGCGAAGCGTCTCGGCGAGTTTGCGCGCTACGAGACGCCGAAGAAGGTGCTGCCGATCGAGCGCGAGCTGACGATCGAGCGGGGCGAGGTGACACCGTCGTTCAAGATCAAGCGGCGCGTGGTCGAGAAGAACTTCGCCGAACGCATCGAGGCGATGTACGCCGAGCCTGCGCCGCCCGATCGCGGCGAGCACGCGGCGCACGCATGACGAGCGCCCGGGTCGTGCTCGTGACGGCGCCCGACATGAACACGGCGGAAACCCTGGCGGAGCGGCTCGTGGACGAGCGGCTGGCCGCGTGCGCCAACATCGTCCCCGGCATCGTTTCGATCTACCGGTGGGACGAACAGGTCCAGCGCGACGACGAGGTTCTGATCGTGCTGAAGACGGAGCAGGAACGGGTGGAGGCGCTGCGTGAGCGCGTCGTCACACTGCATCCGTATGATGTGCCCGAGGTGGTGGTGCTGCCGATTACCGAAGGCCATGTGCCGTACCTGGAATGGCTGACGCGCAGCACGACACGTTGAGGAGACAGGAAGTCTATGAAGGGTATGGAGTCGGGTGAGCCACCGTCACGCGCAGGAGCGGAGGGTGGCTCGGCGATGTCGTCGGAACCGGAGGAGCAGGTGACGCAGGTGACGGACGCGTCCGTGCACGCAGCGGCGGGCGCGGAAGGCGCGCCCGAGGGGGCAGCAGGTGCAGCGGCGAGTGGGAGCGAAGCAGCTGACGTCGATCAGGTGCCGGGTGCGCTGGCGGAGGCACGCGAGCGTGCGGATGCGGGCGACGTCGCCGGTGCGATCGAGGCGTATCGCGGTTACATCCTGAACGCCTCCGATACGGCGCATGCGCGCGTCGAGCTCGCACGGCTTTACGAGTCGAAGAACGAATGGCAGCTCGCGCTCGAGCAGTACGAGGCGGCACGCGAGGAGCTGGACCTGCTCGAGGCGACGCTGGGTGCGGCCTCGTCGCTCGCGGCCCTCGGCAAGTTCGAGGCGGCCGAGCGTGAGCTGCGGCGCGCTGCGCGCTCGCACCCGTCGAACGCGCAGGTGTTCGCGACGACGGGTACGATCGCGTTCCGTCGCGGCCAGTACGACGAGGCTGCAGAGGCATTGAAGCGAGCGATCGATCTCGAGCCCGACAACGGCTACTCGTACTTCTATCGCGGCGAGGCGCTGAACCAGCTCGGCCGGGTGGACGAGGCGCTGGAGATGCTCGAGCGCGCGACGCAGATGCTGCCGAACCTGGGCAGGGCCTGGTACGTGATGGGCATCCTCTTCGACAAGAAGGGCCGGCCGCAGGAGGCCGCGGCCATGTACCGCAAGGCGCGCGAGGTCGCGGCGGCGTGATCCGCGTGGTGCACGGGCCGCTGGAGGATGCCGCAACGGCGGCCGTCCTGTGGCCGGTGACGGCGGAATGGGATGCGGTCACCGCCGCCATGCGCCGCTTCGAGCTGGCGGCGGGCCCCGAACCCGCGGAGCAGGCACATCGCCTGGGCGAGCTGCCCGTGGGTTCTGCCGTGATCACGGGCGCCGGCAACCTGCGCGCGCAGTTCCTGGTGCATGCGATAGTCCGGTCGATGGATGAGCCGGTCTCGGGGCACGGCGTGCGGCGCGCGCTGCAGAACGGGCTGCGTCGCATCGCGGAGTGGGCGATCGAAAGCGTGGCGATGCCGCCGCTCGGAACGGGCGCGGGCAACCTCGACGCAGAGGAATCCGCACAGACGATGATTACGACACTGCTGGAGCACATGCGCGAGGCGGCGCATCCATCCGACGTCGAGATCCGCGTGGATTCCGATTACGAGCGCGACGCGTTCGAGCGCGCGCTCGCGATGCACGGCAACGCGTCCTCCGCCGCCGACACGCAGTAGCCTTCCTGATGCGACGTTTCCCCACAAGACGGCACCTGGTCGCCGGCGCCATCCTCGCCGGGTGGCTGCTGACGCTGGGGTGGCACGTGCGACGCGAGTACTTCCGGCCGCCTGAGCTGGAGCTGGCCATGGGCGCGCGCGGCCTGGCGCCCGGGACGCACTTCTACGTCGTGCGCATGGACGGCACCGCGATCGGCTACTCGAGCGCGCGGTTCGACACGCTCCCGGACGGTTACCGCTTCGAGGACAACACGCTGCTGGAGATCCCCGCGCTGGGTGAGGTGCAGCGCGCGACCACCCGCTCGCGCGTGGACCTGGACCAGGCGCTCACACTGCGCAGCTTCGAGTTCGCGCTCAGCTCGGGGATCGGCGCGTTTCGCGCGGAGGGTACGCTGGGCGCCGATTCCGCGCTGGACGTCCGGATCGACGCCGGTGGCGATCAGCAGCGGAGCCGGCTGCAGGTCACGCGTGACGTCCTGCTCGATGCAGCCGTGCCACTGCGGCTGGCCGCCGCCGGTGCACTGGAAGTCGGGCGCGAGTTCACGGTCAGCGTGTTCGACCCGTCGGCGATGGAGCAGCGTCGTGTCTCCATGCGCGTTGCCGCGGCGGACACGTTCATCGTGGTGGACAGCGTCCTCTACGAGCCGGACACACGCACGTTCGCGCCGAACGTCTACGACACCGTTCCCGCCTGGCGGCTGGACCAGGAGATCGCCGGTGCGACGGTCGAGACGTGGGTCGACGAGGATGGGCAGGTGGTGCGGGCGACGAGCCCGCTCGGCTTCGAGATCGAGCGCACGGTCTACGAGCTGGCGCGCGCGGAGTTCGACGAGGCGCGTGCGCGGCCCGGCCGCACTGCCGGCTACGGCAGTGTGATCGAGAGCACGGCAATCGCCAGCAACGCAGATCTGGCCGACGTCGAGTTCACGCCCAGGCTGGCCGTGCGGCTGCGCAACGTCGAGCTGGATGGCTTCGACCTGCCCGGCGGCCGGCAGGAATTGCGCGGGGACACGCTGATCATCACGCGCGAGAGCTCGATGCACGCTACGTACGCGCTGCCCTGGACCGGTGGTGGCGAGCCGGCCGCGGAGCTGGCGGCGTCGCCGCTGATCCAGAAGGACGACCCCGCGATCGTGCGCGCGGCACGCGAAGCGACGCGCGGCACGAGCGATCCCGCGGAAGCCGCGCGGCTGCTCAACGAGTGGGTGTACCGCGCGCTCGACAAGCAGATCACGCTGAGCGTGCCGAGCGCGCGGCAGGTGCTCGATGCGCGGCAGGGCGACTGCAACGAGCACACGGTGCTGTACGTCGCCATGGCGCGCGCGATCGGGCTGCCCGCGCGCACGGCCGTCGGCGTCGTTCACGTGGATGGCCGCTTCTATTACCACGCGTGGCCGGAGGTCTGGCTGGGCGAGGAGTGGTACGCAGTGGATCCGACGCTGGGGCAGGTGCCGGCGGACGCGAGTCACCTGCGCTTCCTGATCGGCGGGCTCGCCCGGCAGGTCGAGCTCGTCCGGCTCATCGGCAGGCTCCAGCTCGAGGTGGTATGATCCGGCTGCAGGGCGTAACCAAGCGCTACGGCAATTTCACGGCGGTACAGCCGCTCGACCTGCACGTGGAGTCGGGTGAGCTGTTCGGCTTCCTCGGACCGAACGGCGCCGGCAAGACGACGACGATCCGCATGCTTGCCGGTGTGCTGCGGCCGAGCGCGGGCACGATCGAGATCGGCGGCATCGACATGCTGCGCGAGCCGGTTCGCGCCAAGCAGCTGATCGGCTACATCCCGGATCGCCCCAGCATCTACGAAAAGCTGACGGGCGCGGAGTTCCTGCGCTTTGTCAGCGGGCTGTGGGGGCGCGACGGCGACGAGGCCGAGCGGCGCGCGCGCGACCTGCTGCGGCTGTTCGACCTGGAGGCATGGCAGGACACGCTGATCGAGAGCTACAGCCACGGCATGCGCCAGAAGCTGCTGATCAGCTCCGCGCTCGTGCATTCGCCCCGGGTGATCATCGTCGACGAGCCGATGGTCGGGCTGGACCCCAAAGGGGCGCGCCAGATCAAGGACCTGCTCCGCAACTTCGCCGCACAGGGCGGGACCGTGTTCCTCTCGACGCACACGCTCGAGGTCGCGGAGGCACTCTGCGACCGCATCGCGATTCTTCACCAGGGCGAGATCCGCGCGCTCGGCACCATGGCGGAGCTGCGGCGCGAAGCGGAGGCGGGCGCCGCGGGCCTCGAGGAGATCTTCCTGCGGCTGACCGGCGACGAGGACGTGACCGCGGTGCTGGCGGCGCTGCGCGAGGAGCACGAACGCGCATGAGCGCTCGCGCGGGAACGCTGCGTCTCATGGGGGAGGGGCTGCCTCGGGAGGTGTTCCGATGAGCACGGCGGTTCACGCAGCGGAACGACGGTTCCGCGAGGCCGGCGTGCTGCGGCTGCTCGCGCCGAAGTGGATGACCCAGCGGCGCCGGCTGGGGCAGGGAGCGAGCGTCGCGCGCACCGTGCTGCTGGCGCTGGTCGCCGGCATCTTCTGGCTCGTGCTGTTCGCCCTGATGTACCGGATGCTGCGCTACTTCCAGGGGAGCGGCGTGGGCGACGTCCTGGCCCTCAAGCTCCTCTCGCTGCTGCTGCTCGCGTTCCTCTCGATTCTGCTGCTTTCCAGCATCATCACTGCGCTCAGCTCGTTCTTCCTGGCGCGCGACCTCGAGCTGATCGCGTCCGCGCCGGTCGATGCAGTGCGCGTGTACGGTGCGCGGCTCGTCGAGACGCTGATCCAGGCGTCGTGGATGATGGTGATCGTGCTCGCGCCCGTGATCACCGCGTACGGCGTGATCTACGACGGCGGCCTGCTCTACGCCGTGAACGCAGCGGTGGCTCTCGTTGCGTTTCTCGTGCTGCCGGCCGTCGTCGGGGCGGCGCTCACGCTGGTGCTCGTCAACGTCTTTCCCGCGCGCCGCGCACGCGATCTGCTGGCGCTCGTCGCACTGCTGGGCGCGGGCGCGCTGGTCGCGCTGGTGCGGCTGCTGCGGCCCGAGCAGCTCGCGAGCCCCGAGGGCTTCCGCGACCTGGTCGACTTCATCCAGGTGCTGCAGACGCCGCAGTCGGTGTGGCTCCCGAGTGACTGGGCGGCGCAGGCGATCCTCGCACCGCTGGGCGTGCTGCCGCGCGGCGTCGACATCTTCCCGCTCGTGCTGCTGGTGATGACGGCAGCGGCCTTCGTCGTGCTCGGCGCGGTCCTGCACGTCCGGCTGTACCCGGAGGGCCTGAGCCGGGCGCAGGAGGGGGCCTCGCAGAAGGCGGGTCCGCACGGCCGCCGGCGAGCCGTGCTGGAGCGGACGCTCGGTGCGCTGCCCGTGACTGCGCGCAGCCTCGTCGCCAAGGACGTCAGGGCGTTCTTCCGTGACACGACGCAGTGGTCACAGCTCATCCTGCTCGTCGTGCTGGTCGTCGTCTACATCTACAACATCCGCGTGCTGCCCCTGTACTCCGGTGAGCAGGTCGGCTTCTTCCTGACCAATGTCATCTCGTTCCTGAACCTGGGGCTGGCGGGTTTCGTGCTCGCCGCGATCGCCGCGCGCTTCATCTTTCCGGCGATCAGCCTGGAGGGGCGCACCCTCTGGCTGCTGCGCTCCGCACCACTCGATATGCGAACACTGCTGTGGAGCAAGTACTGGGTCGGCGTGCTGCCGCTGCTCGTGCTGGCGCTCGCGCTGACCTTCGGCACGAACCTGATCCTGCGCGTCGACGCGTTCATGATGGTGCTGTCGCTCGTGACGATCACGCTCGTGACCTTCGGGATCGCGTCTCTCGCGCTGGGCTTCGGTGCGCTCTTCCCGAAGTTCGACACCGACAACGCGGCGGAGGTCTCGACCGGTTTCGGCGGGCTGGTGTTCATGATGGTCGCGGTCGCGTTCCTCGGCATCACGGTGATGCTCGAGGCCTGGCCGGTGTACACGGTGCTGCGAGCGCGTGCGCTCGGCCGGCCGATCAGCTCGGGCATGTACACTGCACTGGGTGCAGGACTCGGTGCGGCACTGCTGCTCGCGCTGACTGTCATCACTGTACCGCTGCGCATTGCGCGTGCGCGCGTGCAGCACCTGGATCGCTGAGCATGGACGTTGACGCGCAACGCGTCCGCGACGAACAGGACCTGGAGCTGGCGCTCGACGCGGCGCGCGCGGCCGCGGACGTCGTGCGCAGCTACATCGGCCGCAACCTGGACGTTCGCCACAAGTCACCCAACCAGCCGCTCACCGAGGCCGACCTGGCCGCCGACCGGCTGCTGCGGGAGCGGCTGGGCAGCGCCAGGCCGGAGTACGGCTGGCTCTCCGAGGAGACAGCAGACTCGCCCGACCGGCTCGGGCGGAGATCCGTCTGGATCGTCGACCCGATCGACGGCACGCGGTCCTTCATCGCGGGTCGGCCGGAGTTCAGCATCTCGGTCGGCCTGGCTGTGGATGGGGTGCCCCGCGCAGGGGTGATCGTGAATCCCGCGACACGCGAGATGTTCCACGCAGTGCGCGGCGGGGGCGCGTACTGGCGCGAGGAGAATGGCGGTGAGCCGCACCGGCTTCGGGCCGAGCCGCGTCCCGGTGCGGAGCTGGTTGCGTCCCGCTCCGACGTGAAGGCCCGATGGCTGCAGGAGATCGGGCGCGGCTGGACGCTGCGCCCGCTGGGCAGCACGGCCTACAAGCTGGCGCTCGTCGCCGCGGGCCGGGCCGCGGGGTATATCACGCGAGGCCGCCGCAGCGAGTGGGACCTCTGTGCGGGTGTCCTGCTGGTCGAGGAAGCAGGAGGTCGCATCACCGATGCGTCGGGTGCGCCGATCCCCTTCAACCGGCGTGACACGGACGTGGAAGGTGTCATCGCAGCGCCGCAGGCGTTGCACGCGCAGCTGCTCGCGCACGGCGGCAAGGGAAGCAGAGGACGATCATGACGTTCTTCATCATTGGTGCGGTGATCGCGCTCGGTGCCGGCATCTGGGTCGGCCTGGGCCATCCGGGCATGCAGGGGCGCGAGGACCGCATCGTCGAGCCCGGCCGCGCCCAGCGCCTCGAACGCAAGCGGCTGGACTGGCTGCGGCCGCCGGAGCGTGACCGTGAGCGGCGGAGGCGCCGCTGATGCGAGCGGGAACCGTGCTGCTTGCCGGCGTTGCCTGCGTATCCGTGGGGATGCCGCTTGCCTTCATCGGCATTCTCGCGCCACCGCTGTTTCCCGTGGCGACGTGGGTGATCCTGCTCGGACTCGTCGCGTGTGGAGCTGCCGGTGTGGTCGGCCTGGTCAGTGCTTCAGGAGAAGATGGTCGCGAGCACGGCTGACCCCATTCCGATCATGCCGCCCAGTACGTAGCCGAGCCGGACGATCAGCTGCAGTTCCCGCTCGGTGACCCCCTTGATGAGCTCCTCCACCTGCTGCGTCGGAAATTCCAGGATCTTCTGCTCGACCTTGGCCGCGATGTCGATGCGCTGCGCGACCGGGGGCACCTGCCGCTGCACCCAGTCCCAGAGCGGCTCGGCGAGCGCGCGCTCGACGCGGGCGGGGACATCGGCGCCGAGCCTGTCACCGAGCCGGCCGAGCTTCTTCGACAGCACGGCTTCGATCAGCCGGTCGACGGCGTCCGCGTAGATCTCCCTAGCGCGCTCGCTCCGGGCAGCGCGTGCCACCACGTCCGCGACGCGCTCGGTGGGCACGTGACGCAGCACGTCGCTCCAGGTGCGTCGCTCCGCACTGGCGATCGTCGCGCGCAGCTTTTCGACGAGGAAGCCGCGTGTCTGCGGATCACGCGCGAGCTGCATGACCCAGCCCTCGACGGTAGCACGCACGTCACGCACGGATGCGTCCTCCGCCGTGCCGAGCACGTCCGTGACGGGCTTGCGCAGGAAGTCGACGATCGCGTCGTTCACGCCACGCGCCATCGCATCGCGGACGTCGTCGTCCTGCAGCATCTCGGCGATCTTGGCCGCACCCTCCTCCTCGATCGCCTTGATGACCCTGTCGATCGTCTCGGGCGTGATGATGAGCGCGGCCACGAGACGCTGGTGGAACTTCAGGTCGCGCATGAAGCGGTCGAGCAGCTCGTGCACGATCTTCTCGACACGGCTGCGAGCGGCAGGCTCCTCCATCAGGCCGCCGAGCCGCTCCAGGGCGATCGGCAGGTAGCCGCTGATCGCGCGCTCGACCGCGGACACGAGGCCCTGCGGCAGCAGCTCCTGGAATGTGCGGCCGGGCTTCAGCAGCCGCTGTGTGCCGCGGTCGAGGTAGTCCGCGATCGCGGCCTCGAAACCGGGCGCCTCCACCGCGTCCGCGATCCATCGCTCCGCCGACTCCGCGAGCGCGTGCTCTCGCTCGGGCGTGAGGACATCCCCGATCGGGCGGTCCGCCACCTCCCGGCCGAGCGCGTCCGCCCAGCGGACCGTTGCAGAATGGAAATCGTCGGACGCGAGCCATGCGTCCAGCCGCAGCAGACCGTGCGCGCCCGCCTGCTGGAGGAGTGCACGCAGCTCTTCCAGCACGTCCGGCGGCAGAATCTCCTTCAGGGCGCCCCGATCCTCATGGAACACCGCCACGATGAACGCGGTCAGCCGTTCGTCGAACGCGGCGCGGAACCCGGGCTCCTGCAGGCTGCGCGAAAGGTCCTCCGGCGTGAGCAGCTTGCCCCCCACCGTGCGCCCCATCGCCGTGGCGAGCCTGGCCTTGTTCTTGGGAATCGCACCCTGCAACAGGCGCAGCTCACGGCCGAACAGGCGCGGTGGTTCGTGCGGGTTGAACAGCATCCAGACGGCCACGGAGTTCGTCACGCCGCCCGCAATCGCGCCGAACGCAACGGTGACCAGCGCCCGTACCAGCTCAGGATCCAATCGATGTCACCCCTGCGAGAGCCGCGCGGCATGCGCGACAGGTCAGAATGCCTACGCGGCGCGCGTCACGCCAGTTGCGTGGCAGGGCAGGATGCACGGCGTTACTTGCGTCGGGTCGTCGTCTTCTTTTGCTTCTTCGTCCGGACGGGCTCCTTCGCCGCCTCGTCCGCCTCGCTCCCCGGTGCTGATACCTGCAGGGCAGGTCGTCGGCCGTTGCCGCCGTCGTACAGCGCGAGCGCAACCACCTCTTCCATGCGCCCGACGAAATGGAAGCGGATGCTGCCGCGCACGTCCTCCGGCACATCGCGGAGGTCGCGCTCGTTGTTGGTCGGGAGGATGATCTCCTCGATCCCCGCACGATGGGCGGCGAGCACCTTCTCCTTCACCCCGCCGATTTCCAGCACCTTGCCGCGCAGCGTGACTTCGCCGCTCATCGCGATGTCGTGGCGAACCGCGCGGTTCGAAAGCGATGATGCAACCGCGAGCGTCACGGCAATGCCCGCCGATGGCCCGTCCTTCGGGATCGCGCCGACCGGGAAGTGCACGTGCACGTCCGATTCACGGAACGTTTCCTCGTCGATCCCCAGCGACTCGCCCCGGCTGCGCACGTAGGAGTAGGCGGCGTTCACCGACTCGCGCATCACGTCGCCGAGCAGGCCGGTGATGATCAGGCGGCCGGTGCCCGGCATGCGCAGCGCCTCGATGAACATCAGCTCGCCGCCCGCCGCGGTCCACGCGAGCCCCGTGACCACGCCGACCTCGGGTTTGCTCTCCGCGGGTGTCGCCGTGTAGCGCGGCAGGCCGAGGATGTCCTCGATGCGGTCGGCCTCGAACTTCCACCGCTTCAGGTCACCCTGCGCCTTGGCGCGTGCACGTGTGCGCAGCAGGGTCTGCAGCGAGCGGATCATGGTGCCCAGCCCCGAGTCGCGTGCGTAGCCGTAGGAGAGGTAGTCGATCGCGTCGTCGGGAAAGACGACGTCCTGCTCCGTAAGACCGTGCTCGCTCACGAGTCGCGGCAGCAGCTTGCGTCGTGCGATCTCCGTCTTCTCCTCCGGCGTGTAGCCCGCAATGCGGATCTCGACCATCAGCTCGCGCAGGTCACGCGGTACGCGGTAGAAGTCCGAGGCGGTCGCGACGAAGAAGACGCTGGAAAGATCGAACGGCATGCCGACGTAGTTGTCGACGAACATCGAACGGTTCTGCCATTGCAGCGTCCCCTCGAGTGCC
>DASTYK010000167.1 GCA_035764935.1 Longimicrobiales bacterium
TGATCGTGACGCCCGTCCTGGTGTCGCCCCGATCGATTGCCCAGTTGATCGGCGCCGCACCGCGCAGCGCGGGCAGCAGCGAGGCGTGGACGTTGAACGAGCCGCGCGGCCAGACCTCGAGCACGGAGCGCGGCAGGATCTGGCCGTACGCGACGACGACGTTCGCGTCCGCGTCGTATTCCTTCAGCTCCTCGAGGAACTCCGGCGCCCGCGCGCGCTCCGGCTGCAGCAGCGGGATCTGTTCCTCCTGCGCGAGCAGCTTGACCGGTGAGGCGCGCAGCGTGCGGCCGCGGCCGGCGCGCCGGTCCGGCTGCGTCACGACCGCGACGACCTCGTGCATCTCGCCCAGCAGCGCCTGGAGCGACGGCACGGCGAAGTCCGGGGTGCCCCAGAAGACTACCTTCATCAGACTGCGGGCCGGGGCCCGGGGCCCTGGGCCGGGGGGCATCCACATGGTTCGCCTGGCGCGCACTGCGTTCGCCACGCGTCTGCGAGCGGGATCCCGGCGTAGTTCGGCCGCTTGTCTCCCGGCCCCGGCCGCGGGCCCGAGGCCCCGGCCCGCCTCACGATTTCCTCACGGCCGAACCTTCTCCCACCGCTTGAGCAGCATCTTGCGCTTGAGCGCGCTCACGCGATCGATGAACAGGATGCCATTGATGTGATCGATCTCGTGCTGCAGGATGCGCGCGAGCAGTCCTTCCGCCTCGATGGTGACGGGCTCTCCCCGGTCGCTCAGGCCGGTGACGGTCACGCTCTTCGAACGGTCGACCATCTCCTTCAGCCCCGGCAGGCTCAGACAACCCTCCTCGCCTCGCTCGATCTCCTCCGAGGCGGAGCGGATCTCCGGGTTCACGAGTGCGAACGGCTGCACGCTCTCGTCGCGCGGGTCCACGACGATGACGCGCTGACTCACGCCGACCTGCGGGGCGGCCAGCCCGACGCCGTCCTCCGCGTACATCGTTTCGAACATGTCGGTAATGAGCGTGCGGATTTCGTCCGTCACGTCCGCGACCGGCTCCGCCACGGTGCGCAGAACCGGGTCGCCAAGGTATCGCATCTCGCGCTGCATCTCACTTCGTCGGCTCTGCCGCCGTCTCCACCAGCTTGCGGGTGATCTTGGAGCGGACGACGACGATGCGCGTGTTCTCGCCCGTGCGGAGCGTCACGCGATCCTCCGCGATGTGCACGATCGTCCCGATGATGCCGCCGTCCGTGACCACCTCGTCGTTGCGCTGCAGCGACGAGAGCATCTCGCGGTGACGCTGCGCCGACTTGCGCTGCGGACGGATCAGCAGGAACCAGAAGATCAGCGCGAAGGCGGCGATCTGGATGGCAATCGCGAGCCCGGCACCACCGCCGCCGGGGGCGGCCTGCAGTGCGATCGCGAGAATCGGCAGTGTCGTCACGTGGTCTGTCTCTCCGTTCTCCGGCCGCCGCGCCATGCGGCGAGCCAGTCTTCACTCCAGCGGGCATACTCGCCCGCAAGGATCGCGGCGCGGGCGCGTTCGCCCAGCCGCACGAGGAACCGCAAATTGTGCAGTGACAGGAGCCGGAGCACCAGCGGCTCTGTCGCCGCGACCAGGTGGCGCAGGTACGCCCGGCTGTAGTTGCGGCACGTGTAGCAGTCGCAGGCCGGGTCGAGCGGTCCCTCGTCCAGTCGCAGCCGCGCGCCCTTGACGTTGATCTGCCCCTCCCCTTCTACCCACGCCGTTCCATTCCGGCCGTTGCGCGTGGGAGCGACGCAGTCGAACAGGTCGATGCCCCGGCCGATCGCCTCCACCAGGTCGTCCGGGTAGCCGACACCCATCAGGTAGCGCGGCACGCCCCGCGGCAGCTCCGGCTCGATCGCCTCGAGCATCGCATACATCTTCGGCTTGGGCTCGCCGACGCTCAGCCCGCCGACCGCGATGCCGTGCCAGTCCCCCATCTCGCGGACGCGGCGGACCGCGTCGATCCGGAGATCGGCGAAGACGGAGCCCTGGATGATCGGGAAGAGCGTCTGCGCCTCGACCTGGCCATCCTCGGCCTGCAGTGCCAGGAACCGGTCGCGACAGCGCGCGAGCCAGCGCAGCGTCCGCTCGTGTGCCTCTTCCGCCACCTCGCGGCTCGACTGCCCGGGCGGGCACTCGTCGAAGGCCATGATCACGTCGGCGCCCAGCGCGCGCTCCACCTCCATCACCTTCTCGGGGGTGAACATGTGGCGCGAGCCGTCGATGTGGCTCGTGAAGACCACGCCCTCCTCGGTGATCTTCCGCATCGTCTCCAGGCTGAAGACCTGGAACCCGCCGGAATCCGTGAGAAAGGGCTTCTGCCACCCCGTGAAGCCGTGCAGTCCGCCCATCTGCTGGACCACCTCGTGGCCCGGCCGCAGGTAGAGATGGTACGTGTTCGCGAGGATGATCTGCGCACCGATCTCGTCACGCAGCTCGTCGCGCGAGATCGTCTTGACGCTGCCCTGCGTGCCGACCGGCATGAACGCCGGCGTCTGCACCGTTCCGTGTGGCAGCGTGAACGTGCCGGCGCGCGCAGCGCCGTCCTGCGCCTCGAGGCGGTACTCGAACATCAGAGGATCGCCATGGCGTCGCCGTACGAGTAGAAGCGGTAGCGCTCCGCGACGGCGACGCGGTACGCCTGCATGATCCGCTCGTACCCGCCGAACGCTGCGACCAGCATGAGCAGCGTGGAGCGCGGCAGGTGGAAGTTCGTGATGAGGCGGTCCACGGCGCGGAACGAGTAGCCCGGACGAATGAACAGCCGGGTCTCCCCGCTGCCCGACCGGACGCAGCCGCGTTCGTCGGCGACGCTTTCCAGCGTGCGCGTCACGGTGGTGCCGACCGCCCAGACGCGACCACCCGCCGCGCGTGCCGCGTTGATCGCGCTCGCGGCGTCGTCGCTGACCTCATAGCGCTCGGCATGCATCGGGTGCTGGTTCGGGTCCTCGACGTCGACGGGACGGAACGTGCCGGCGCCCACGTGGAGGACGAGCCGGACCAGGCGCACGCCCTTCGCCTCCAGCGCGTCGAGCAGCTGCGGCGTGAAGTGCAGGCCTGCGGTGGGCGCGGCGACAGAGCCTTCCGCGCGCGCATACACGGTCTGGTAGCGTTCACGGTCGCCGGGCTCATCGGCGCGGCCGATGTACGGCGGCAGCGGCATGTGACCATGGCGCTCGAGCGCGTCACGCACCGGCAGCTCCGTCACGAGCCGGACCACGCGCGCGCCGTCCGGCAGCACATCGAGCACCTCGACGGACAGATCGTCCGCGATGTTGACCATGCTGCCGGGACGCAGCCTGGCACCGGGCCGGACGAGCGCGGACCAGGTCGTCTCCTCCGCGCCGACCGGCTGCAGCAGCATGACCTCGGCCGGGGCACCGGACGGGCGGGTGCCCAGCAGTCGCGCGGGGATCACGCGCGTCTCGTTCAGGACCAGCGCGTCTCCGGCCTCGATGTAGTCGATGATGTCAGCGAAGTGGCGGTGGGCAAGCGTGTCGCTCGCGCGGTCCAGCACCAGCAGCCGGCTGGCATCGCGAACCTCTGCGGGGTAGCGCGCGATGAGGGCGTCCGGCAGCTCGTAATCGAAGGACGACGTGGTGTAGCGGCCTGCGTTCACTCGGGCTCGCCGACGAGACGGCCCTCCATCAGCTCGCGCAGCACGCGCACGCTGTCGAGCCGGACCCACAACTCCCAGCCGCTGCCCGTGCCGCGCGGCTCGGCGACGTATTCCATGATCTGCCGCTCGAGCGGGTGCGTAGACTCGTCGTTGCGATGCTCCCAGCGCCAGCAGACGGCGCCGAGATCGACGTCCAGCGTCCGCTCCATCTGACGCAGCGCCCGCAACCTGCCGAGGACGTCGCCGGGCGCAGACGTCTCGGTCAGTGCGTCCCGCATGCGACGCTGCGAGTTGCCGTGCTCGGCAAAGCGCGCGCACAGCAGCGCGTGGTCCTGTTTCGAGAGGCGCACGAGTTCCATGGCTACGCCTCGAACAGGTTCACCTGCGGCCCGGACAGGCCGGTGCGTGCGGCGGGCAGCGCGTAGCCGAAGCGCCGGTACGCGTTGTTCGTGGCGACGCGTCCGCGCGGCGTGCGCATGAGGAAGCCGTTCTGGATCAGGAACGGCTCGTACACCTCCTCCAGCGTCCCGGCATCCTCGCCGACCGCAACGGCCAGCGTGTTCAGGCCGACGGGGCCGCCGTCGAAGTGCTCGATCAGCGTCTTCAGGATGCGCGCGTCCATCTCGTCGAGGCCGTACTCGTCGACGTCGAGCATGTGCAGCGCGGCGTTGGCGACCGACTGGTCGATGACGCCGTTGGCGCGGACCTGGGCGAAGTCGCGCACGCGGCGCAGCAGGCGGTTGGCGACGCGCGGCGTGCCGCGCGAGCGGCGCGCGATCTCGATTGCGCCGTCGCGCGTGCACTCGACCGCCAGGATCTCCGCGCTGCGTACGACGATCTCCGCGAGCTGCTCGGAGTCGTAGAAGTTGAGTCGCTGGATGATGCCGAAGCGCGCACGCATGGGCGGCGTCAGCAGGCCGAAGCGCGTGGTCGCGCCGATCAGCGTGAAGCGCTCCACCGGCATCGAGATCGTCTGCGCCTTGGGACCGTCCGACAGGCGGATATCAATGCGGTAGTCCTCCATCGCGGGATAGAGGAACTCCTCGATGATCGGCCGCAGGCGATGGATCTCGTCGATGAACAGGATGTCGCGCTCGCGCAGGTTCGTGAGGATGCCGACCAGGTCGCCGGGCTTCTCGAGCACCGGCCCGGACGTCGTCTTGATATTCACGCCCAGCTCGCGCGCCATCAGCATGGCGAGCGTGGTCTTGCCGAGCCCCGGCGGTCCGTGGAAGAGCGTGTGGTCGAGCGGCTCGCGGCGGCCGAGGGCGGCCTCCACGGCAATACGCAGGCTGTCCTTGACCTTGGCCTGGCCAATGAACTCAGCGAGACGCTGCGGCCGCAGCGACAGCTCGACCGCGCTTTCCTCGCTCAGGACTTCCGGCGTCGTAATCTCGGACCGCATGCTACGGGGTCTCGGATGGGGGCATCTCAACTGGCGTCGTTGCGCGGGAGTATTATCGCGCCCGGCCGCGGGCGGGCGCAACCGCAAGTGTGGATTGGCGTTCTGCCCATTCCGGCGAGTCCGCGCCTCCGCGCGCGAACACGGACGCACCCGCCCGTGTATCTACCGCCGAACCACCGCGCCTGACCTGCGCGCGCGGTTGCACCACGCTCATACCGGTCCCTGATCCGGAGCTTCGATGATGAACATCCGAGGAACGTCCCTGGCGGGGACGGCGCTGCTGCTCGTTCTGGCCGTCTCTGTTGCCGGATGCGCGAGCAAGCAGGTCACACGCATCGATCCCAACTCCGTGACCGACCTGTCCGGCCGCTGGAACGATACGGACAGCCGCCTGGTCGCCAATGCGCTGATCGAGCAGAGCCTCGGCAATGCATGGGCTTCCCGCTACGCCGCTGCACACGGCGGCGACGCACCCACCGTGATCGTGGGTGAGTTCGCCAACCGCTCGCACGAGCACATCCCGGTCGGGACCTTCGTCCGCGACCTCGAGTCCGCCTTCATCAACTCGGGCGCGGTGCGCGTCGTCGCGTCACGGGAGGAGCGGCAGGAGGTGCGCGCGGAGCGCGAGGACCAGCAGGAGAACGCGCGTGCGGAGACCCGGGCCCGCATGGCCCAGGAGCTGGGGGCGCGCTACATGATGCAGGGGGACATCCAGACGATCACCGACCGCGAAGGGCGTGAGACCGTCGTTTACTATCAGATCGACGCCCGACTGGTGGACCTGGAATCCAACGAAAAGGTGTGGACGGGACAGCACCGCATCAAGAAGTACATCGAGCGCTCACGCCTCGGCTGGGACTGACGGCTACTCGCCTTCGGACCAGTCCCGGGTGATCTCGCTGACCGGTGCACCCCCCTCGGCCTCCCAGATCGCCTGCAGCGCGGCCTGGTTCACGATGATGTCGCCGAGGTCCACGTTGGATTCCTTCGGAGGGCGGCCGCTGCGCAGCAGGCGCGCCGCCTGGACAGGAATGAAGGTGGTCGTCGACTCGAGGAAATCGCTGAGCCGCTGCTGCTCGAACATCGGCAGCGAGCCCCGCACGAGCAGCCCGTCCTCGAGCTGCATCTCGACGTCGCGCGAGCGCGAGACGCCCGACGAGTTCACCAGCGGCATGTCACCGTCGGGCGCGGACGCCCAGAGAACATGGGCCACCTGCAGCGCCGCGTGGGAATGGTCGGAGGTCGCGTCGGCCCAGTGGGCCGCGCGCAGGTTGATGTAGCGTCGCCGGTTCGAGACGTACGACGTCAGCGACTGCCCCTCGGCAGCCGACACGAACGCCTCGATCATGCGGAAGTCCCGCAGGAAGAGACGAAGCCGCCGCGTCACAGGTCTGTGGCTGTCAGCCATGCCGTAAAATGCAGCGGATTGCGGCAGAAACACAAGCACTGGAGCCGGCTCCAGGCATCCGGACGCAGGATTCCGCCGGCAACGCGCCGGCCCGTCGAGGAGAAGATCGATGAGAGCAACATCAGCGGTTGTGCTCGCCCTGGCTGTGGCCGCGGTGGGCTGCACGAAGCGGGTGCACGAGCCCGCGATCCTGGAGAACGGCGATCGCGTGGCGCCCAGCTCGGACGCGGTGGAGCGGGCGCGTGCGGATGCCCGGCGCCAGGAAGCCGAGGCGACGGGGCGACGCGACGAGCTCGCGGCGCGCGCGCTCGAGACGTGTGCGCCGGCGGTCTGTGATGCGATCGCGCGCGGCGAGCTGGCCGTCGGCATGAACGAAGTGCAGGTCCTCGCCGCGACCGGCACGACGGAGTCGGCGTGGAGCGTGCGCGACGGCGCGGCCTCGTCGGTCATGGTACCGGCCTCGCGTTCCATGGCGCCGCGGGACGGGGTCGGCGAGGTCGCCATGGTGCAGCTCCGCAACGGTCGCGTCCAGTCGTACAGCTACCGCGAGTCGCAGGGCCTGCGCGTGGTGTCGAGCGAGGCGGACGCGACCACGGACGGCCGCGCCCGCGCGCTCGCTGATGCGCTGCTGCGCGAGGGCGACGACTACGCCGCGCGCGGCGACCTGGACGCCGCGCTCGACCGGTACGACCGGGCGGACATCCTGGGCGGGGACGATCCGCGCGTGACCTACCGGATCGCCACGACACTGGACAAGCAGCTGCGCCCGGTGGAGGCGCTGATCCAGTACCAGCTCTTCCTGCACCAGATGGAGCTGGAGAAGATCGACGCGTACGGCCGTGCCTGGGGCAACCTGGCGGACGCGATTGCGCACGCGCGCGAGCGCGTGATCGTGCTGGAGAAGAGATGAGGCGGTGCCGCGCGCAGCTCGCACTCGTCCTGGCAGTCGCACTGCTGGTCGGCGGCTGCGCGCGGCTCTTCGATCACTACGACGTCGGGCCGTCGGGCCTCGCGCGCGCCGATGAGCGGCTGCGGCACCTGATCGCGGATCCGGCCGCGACGCAGGCGCTGGCGTCGCTGCTGGACGAGCGCGACGCATTTCCCTCCGACCCCCTGCTCGCCCGGATGTACGGCGGCATCGTCGCCTACCATGCGGGCGACTACGGCCGCAGCGCGGCCATGCTGGACAGCGCGACGCTGCTCATCGACGAGCGCACCACGAAGAGTGCCTCACGCACCGCGCTGTCGATCATCTCGACCGACAAAGTGATGCCCTACCAGGCCGGCGACAGCGAGCGGCTGCTGCTGCACTACTATGCGGCCCTCGCCTGGCTGCGCCTGGGCTCCGCGGAGGACGCGGCCGTGGAGGTCCGGCGCATGGCACTGCTGCTCGAGGAGCACCCACCCGGAAACGACGCCGGGCGACGGCTGCACGCCGCGATGCGCCACGCCTCCGCTGCCATTTTCGCGATGGCCGGTGAGTCAGCCGACGCGGACGTCGCCTGGCGCAACGCCAGGACACTGCTCGGAGACAGCGTCCAGGATGCCAGGCTGCCGCGCCCGGATCCCGACTCCGTCGACGTCTACCTCTTCATCGATCGCGGCTTCGTGGGGCATCGCGCGGAGCAGTCGATCTCGCTGTGGCTGCCGGGCGATGAAGTCGGACGGCTGCGCAGCGATGATGACGAAGGCCGCGCCGGGCTCGCGACCGTGATCGCCGCACGCATCACCGCTGCAGCCGATGAGCCGGGGAATGACGGGTACAGGCCGCTGCAGGTCGCGGCGCCTGCCGGGAATGCCGATGCGATGTTGGCAGACACGATGTCGGAGGACAGCTGCGCTTCTCCGTGCGCGGATCCCGCCGACGGCACCACGGTCGTCGCCCACGACAGCGGCTCGGCGATCCTGGCGGCCGAATCCGCGCGTCCCGGGCGCGCCTCGGGCACACGCGGCCGCGCGCAGCGGGACAGCGAGCGCGATATGCCCTACCTGATGCGTATTGCCTGGCCGGTCTTCCGCGAGCTGTCGCCGCCGCTCGGCAGTGTACGCGTGCTGACGGACAGCGTGAGTGCGCACACCCCGCTCGTGCGCGCCAGCGTGTCGTCGGCCGTGGCGGAAGACCTGCGCGCGGACCGACCCATGCTGGTCGCACGCACCGTGGCACGCGCCGCGGCAAAGCTCGCGATCACGCGCGGCATCGAGGACGAGATCCGTGAAAAGGACGACGGCGCGGCGGAGCTGTTCGCCATGCTCGGCAACGTCGCGTTCGCGGTGACGGAGCAGGCGGACACGCGCTCCTGGACGCTGCTGCCGGCCGCCGTCGAGATCGTGCGGGTGAGAGTGCCGGCAGGTGGTGGCGATCTGCGCATCGAGGTCGCCGGCCGGGACGTCACCCGGACCGTGGACGCGCCGGGTGGCAGCATCCGCATCGAGCACGTCCGGCTTCACTGACGTTCCGCCCGGCACACTTCCTAATCCTCCGTGTGCCCTGTGTTCTCCGTGGTAGATAACAGGCCGGCACGCGCATGCGATTTGCACCTCCCAGGGTCGCTGGAAAGCGGCAACCGACTGCAGGAGGCTGACATGCCAAAGGGCTGGAGCAACAAGGACGAGCGCAAGTACGAGCACATCAAGGACAGCGCACGTGAGCGGGGTGCTTCGACGGAGCGGGCGAAGGAGATCGCGGCGCGGACGGTGAACAAGGACCGGCGCGAGTCGGGACAGACGCCGAACCGCACCACGCAGGGGACGGGCAATCCCAACCGCAGTTACGAGGACCGGTCGGTGGACGAGCTGCGCAACATCGCGAGTGACCTGAAGATCGAGGGGCGCAGCAAGATGAAGAAGAACGAGCTGATCGAGGCGATCCGCGATCGTCGCTAGTTCCAGTCCGCCGGAGTGCCTGTCCGCTGAATGCGGCGCTCCGGCGAACGCGGCTCAGGCACGGCTCATGGCGGCGAGCGCGGCGCGGATCAGCTCGACGCCCTGGATGCGGCCATCGGCGTCCAGCGCGGCACGCACTGCCTCGCTCGCCTCGCTGTTCGAATAGCCGAGCGCGACGAGCGCACCGACCGCATCCTCCGCCGTGCGTCCCTCGGCGCGCGTGCCTGCCACAGCGACCGTCAGGTCGTCCAGCCGGTCCGCCAGCTCGACGGCGATCTTCTCCGCCTTCTTCGCGCCGAGGCCCGGCACCTGTCGCAGTGCGGCGATGTCCTTGTCGACGATCGCGCGCACGAGGCGCTGCGGCGGCAGTGTCGAGAGCATGCTGAGCGCGAGGCGCGGCCCGACGCCCGATGCGGTGAGCAGCCGGCCGAACAGCCTGCGTTCGCCGTCGTGCAGGAAACCGAACAGCTCGATCGAGTCCTCGCGCACGACCTGGTGCGTGATGAGCTCGACCTCGCCGCCCTCCTGCGGCAAGCGCTCGAACACTGACAGCGGTACGGAGACCTGGTAGGCGACGCCGCCCGCAGTCATGATTTCGGCGGAGTCCAGCTCACGCCTGAGCAGCGTGCCACGAATCCGGCTGATCAACGCAGCACACCTCCTACATGCGCGAGCGTCGCACCTGCCGTGCAGTGACAGAGTGCAGCGGCGACACCGTCGGCCGCGTCATCGGGCTGCGGCGGATGCTTCAACCGCAGCATCTGCTGAACCATGTACTGTACCTGCTCCTTGGTTGCGCGGCCGGTGCCGCATACGGCGTTCTTGATCTCGGCCGGCGAGTACTCGAAGACGCGCAGGTCGCGCAGCGCCGCCGCCAGCAGGATCGCGCCGCGCGCGTGGCCGAGCACGAGTGTCGTGCGGACGTTCCTGCTGTAGAACACGCCCTCCACGGCGACCGCGTCCACGTCGTGCCGCTGGAGCACCGCTGCAATACCGTCGTGCAGCTCGCGCAAACGTTGCGCGAGCGGGTCGGCGGGCGCGGTGCGGACGACCCCGCACTCGAGAAGCGATACGGCGCCGCCGCCCCCGCGGGCGACGACGCCGTAGCCCGTCGTGCCGGCGCCCGGATCGATTCCGAGTACGATCACGCGCCTGCCTCGGCGAGGGCGGCCTCGTCGAGCTCGGCGTTGGTCCACACCTTCTGGATGTCGTCCAGCTCGTCGATCATCTCCATCAGGCGGACCAGCTTCTGTGCGTCCTCGCCCTTCACGTCCACCATGTTCTTCGGCACCATCGCGAGCTCGGCAGACTCGATGTCGATGCCCGCCTCGCGCAGCGCGTCCTGCACCTGCGCAAAGCTGGTCATGCCGGTGGAGATGATGAACTGGTCGTCCTCCTGCTGCATGTCCTCCGCGCCGGCCTCGAGCGCCGCCATGAGCGTGCTCTCCTCGTCGTGGCGCTTCGCATCCACGTAGATCTGCCCCTTGCGGTCGAACTGCCAGGCAACGGAGCCGCTCGTGCCGAGCGAGCCGCCGTACTTGTTCATCGTGAAACGGAGATCCGCGACCGTGCGGTTGGCGTTGTCGGTCAGCGCCTCGATGTAGAGCGCCGCACCGCCGTGGCCGTAGCCCTCGTACGCGATCTCGTGGTACTCGACGCCCTCGAGCTCGCCGGTGCCCTTCTTGACTGCACGGTCGATGTTCTCGGCGGGCATGTTGGCGGCCTTGGCCGTATCGATCGCGAGACGCAGGCGCGGGTTCATGCCGGGGTCGCCCCCGCCCGCACGCGCCGCCACCGTGATCTCGCGGATCAGCTTGGTGAAATGCTGACCGCGACGGGCGTCATTGACCGCCTTCTTGCGCTTGATCTGCGCCCATTTGCTGTGTCCGGCCACGGGCGCACCTCCTCATGAGCTGAATTGCTGCTGGATTGCTGCTGACACCGGACGCGGCCGGCCGAGGCCGAATATAAGCGCCGCGGAAGTGGCCAAGCAACGCCGGAGCATGCACTTGCGTGCGCCCTGCCGCTCAGACCGTGGCTTCGAGCTGCGAGGTGCAGTGCGGGCAGCGCGTCGCCTGGATCGGGATCGTGGTCGCGCAGAACTGACACGGCTTCTCCGTGGGGGATGCCGGCGCGACCTGTTCCTGGCGACGCAGTCGATTGATCGCACGGACCAGCATGAAGACGGCCAGCGCTACGACCAGAAAGCTGATCACGTTGTTCACGAAGACGCCGTAATTCACCGTGACGGCGCCTGCCTCCTGTGCGGCGGCGAGCGTCTCATACGGTCCGGCTGGCGTGCCCGCCTTCAGGGTGAGATAGAGATCCGTGAAGTCCACGCCGCCCAGGAGCAGCCCGATCGGCGGCATGAGCACATCATCGACCAGCGACTTCACGATCGTGCCGAAGGCGGCACCGATGATGATGCCGACCGCCATGTCGACGACGTTGCCCTTTACGGCAAATTCCTTGAACTCCTGCGCCACGCCCATGAGCCCCTCCGGGTTCAGGAATCGAGCAGCTCGAGGGGCGAAGTGCCCGTGCGCTCGAGCTGTTCGAACGTGCACTGCTTCGGTGCCTTGTCCGGACGCCAGCGCTGAAACGAGGTGCCGTGTCGGAACCGACCCTCGGAAAAATGGTCGTAGCTCACCTCGACCACCAGAGTCGGGCTCAGCGGGACCCATTCGGCGGATCGTTCCGTGCTCCAGCGGCTGGGGCCGCCGGGCGCGCGACCGCTGAAGCCGGGGGGTGCGCGCAGCGCTTCCAGCTCCTTCGTGAGTGCGGCGCGCTCGGCGCGCGGGATGTTGGACGTGAACCCGACATGGTGGAGGAGGCCGTCGTCATCGTATAGGCCGAGCAGCAGGCTGCCGACCGTTTTCGACCTCGAGCCGTAGCGGAAGCCGCCGACCACGCAGTCGACCGTGCGGATCCGCTTGATCTTGCGCATGGTCGTGCGCTCGCCGCTCGCGTACGGTGCATCGAGGAGCTTGGCGACGACGCCGTCGAGACCCGTTCGCTCGCTCGTCAGCCAGTGCTCCGCGAGCTCCGGATCGGCCGTCTGCGGCGACAGATGTGTGCCGCTGCCGGGACCCAGGTACCGCGCTGCAAAGGATTCCAGCCGGCTACGGCGCTCCCGGAAGGGCTGTTCGAGCAACGAGCCACCACGCTCCGCGAGCAGCAGATCGAATGCGACGAAGATCGCCGGGCTCTCTGTCGCCAGCCTGCGCACGCGACTCGCGGCAGGGTGGATCCGCTGCAGGAGCTGCTCGAACGACGGCGTGCCGTCGACCGGCACGATCAGCTCACCATCGAGCACGAACCGGCGCGCGCTGAGCGAGTGCATGGCTTCCGCGACCTCCGGGAAGTATCGCTCGAGCGGCTTGCACGCCTTGGACTGGAGCAGCACCTCGTCGCCGTCCCGGAACACCAGGCAGCGGAAGCCGTCCCACTTCGGTTCGTAGCACCATTCCCCACCCCGCGGCAGGCGTTCGACCTGCTTTGCTTCGGCAGGCGGCAGGGGGTACGCAATCGGCAGGTTCATGGCTGGCACAGCGATCGTGGCAGTGGTGGACAGTGCGACGTGCGCAACGCAGCGCGCGCGAGCCGGCGCTTCATGCGCTCGGCCGCCTGTGGTCGTGCGGCGGTCGCCGCGGCGCAAGCTTCGGTGGCCGGCTCCCGCGCCGGGTCGCACCGCGAACGGGGACGTAATCCAGCTCGCTGCCCGCATCCACGCAGCGCAGCAGCAGCCCGCCGCGACTCATGTCGCCGCGACCCACGAAATCCGCCGGGAAGAGCAGCCGCTCACCGAAGTGATCGAGCAGGATCCCGACGTACTTGTCGGATGCGATGCTGCCGAGCAGCACGACGTCAGTGTCGCCAGCGATGGAGCGGGCAAGCGCCTCGGCACTGGCGACGAGCGGCTCGCGGTAACGCGGCTCGTCGAGTGAGATTGGAATGTCGGCATACGTGCACAGCTCGGCGACGTCCACGGTCGTCTCCATCGGGACCAGTCCGCGCGCGGGCGTGATCACGAGCGCACCGTCCACACCCCGCGGCGGATCCGCGAACGCGCGGGCGTAGGCGGCCTTGCCACGAAAATACAGGCCGCTCATGAACGTGAAAGCGTCCGCAAGGCTGACGCCGCGTTGCCGCAGCCGGACGGCCAGGTCGAAGGACGCCTCCTCGCGCAGCAGGATCTGCGCACGTCGGCCGCTGCAGCTGGCGGGGGACAGAAGAAAGATGCGTGACACGGTTGTATTCGAAAAAGGAGATGCGGGCCGGGGCCTGGGCCTCGAGGCCCTGGGCCCGGGAGAATGCGGGACACCTGCGGGCGGTGGTTTGCGCCGGGCGCGGATCGGGCCTATGGATTCCGGGAGCGCAACCCGAACACCGAGGCAGATTCCCGCATGGCCACGAACAGCTCGTTCGACGTTAGCACCGGTGCCGACCTGCAGGAGGTCGACAACGCGGTGAACCAGGCGCGCAAGGAGATCCAGCAGCGCTACGACTTCAAGGGCACGAACTGCACCATCGAATTCGATCGCACCAAGTCCGTGCTCACCCTGGAGGCGGACGACGACTACAAGCTGAAGGCGGTCTACGACGTCCTGCAGTCCAAGTTCATCAAGCGTGGCGTTCCGATCAAGAACATGAAGCCGGGCACGGTCCAGCCGGCGACGCACGGCCGGGCGCGCCAGGAGATCACGCTGACGCAGGGCATCCCGACGGACACTGCGAAGCAGATCGTCAAGGACGTGAAGGCCGGCGGCTTCAAGAAGGTGCAGGTCCAGATCCAGGGAGACGAGCTGCGCGTCTCCTCGCCCTCACGCGACGAGCTGCAGGCCGTGATCGCGTTTCTGCGCGAGAAGGACTACGGGATGGAGCTGAACTTCGGGAACTACCGCTGAGCTGCGACTGGCCTGGCGCGGTGCCCGGCCTGGTCAGTAGCCGCGCGCCTTGTCGACCTGGTTCAACAGCGACCGTCCCTGCCGGTAGCGCTCCGCGTTCTCGCGGATCAGTGCGACCTGGCGTTCCCAGAAGCGCGGGGTGGTGGCGCTCACGTGCGGCAGGATGAGCACGTTCGCGAGCGTCCAGAGCGGTGATTCCGACGGCAGCGGCTCCTGCTCGAACACGTCCAGCGCCGCACCCCGGACCCGGTTCGCTGCCAGTGACTCGGTGAGGGCGCGCTCGTCGATCACATCGCCGCGCCCCACGTTGATGACCACCGCATCCTCGCGCAGCAGGCCGATGCGCTGCGCGCTCAGCAGGTGACGCGTTGCTTCGGTCGATGGCAGTGCGCACACGACGTACTCGCTCTGCCGCAGCAGCACCTCCAGGCCTGCCGCGCCGTGCACCATGCGCACGCCATCCTCGTCCTCTGCAGGGCGTGTCCGGAACGCGCAGACGTCCATGCCGAGTGCACGTGCGCGGCGAGCAACGGCGCGACCGATACCGCCGTATCCGAGAATGCCGAGCGGCGCGCCGCTGATCTCGCGAATGACGCCGACCCGGTCCTCGTACGGGGCCTTGTCCCATTCGCTGCGTGCCTGAGCGCGCACGGCGAAGTCGAAGCCGCGTGCGAAGTGCAGGACCGCCGCAATGACACTCTCGGCCATCGGCTCCGCGTGAATACCGGCGGAGTTGGTAATGAGGACGTCGCTGGAAACGAGCTCCGGATGCAGCATGGAGCGCACACCGGCGGCCGCGGAGTGGATCCACCGCAGCGCCCCGGGAAACGCGCCGTCCTCCCGGAGTCGGTCGAGCAACGCACGTGGAAAGCCGTAGCCGATCCAGACCTCCGCGCCGCTGACGGCGGCGAGCGCCTGCCGGGAAACGCCGCCGCCGTCGCCACGACCCGAAACCGGTGCTCGCACGTCGACCACCTCCCACTCACCGGGAGGGAACGCGGCGACGATCGCCGCGGCCGCGCTGTCGGGCAGCGCCCAGGCCGGGCGATTGTCGCGCAGGTTCAGGACGACGCGGCGCACGCGCCTACGGTGCGGTGCGCTGCGGCTCGCGGCACTGGGGCCACGTGCGCGGCTCGCCGTCATTCGTCGGCGGCAGCACGCGCTGCGTGCGCGCGATGCGCTCCGGCTCCTCGGATGCCTGGTATGCAAGCATGGCCGCGAGCACGACGTTGTTGCGGATGTCGTCGAAGACGAGCTTGTCGAACGTATCGCGGTTCGTATGCCACGTGTACGTGCCGTAGCCCCAGTTGAGCGCGCTCAGGTTGAACGCGGGTGCACCGGCACAGACGAACGACGCGTAGTCGCTGCCGCCGCCGCCCGGCATCCCGGGAATGCCGAGCTCGATGTGCTGCGTCACTTCGCCGGGAATGCGCGCGATCCAGCGGCCGAAGTGCTCGCCGGCATCCACGAAGCCCTGCATCGAGATGTTCACGACGCGGCCGGTGCCGTTGTCCTGGTTGAAGAGCGCCTGCAGCCCTTCGACGACCTCGGGGTGATCCGCGGCAAAGGCGCGCGAGCCGTTCAGCCCCTGCTCCTCACCGCCCCAGTGGCCGACCAGGATGGTGCGCTTCGGGTTCGGATACACCTGCTTCAGGATGCGCATCACCTCCATCATGAGCACGGTGCCCGATGCGTTGTCGGTCGCGCCGGAGCCGCCATCCCAGGAGTCGAAGTGCGCGGACAGCATGACGTACTCGTCCGGCTTCCCGGTGCCCGGAATGGTTGCGATCGTATTGAACGTCGGCTGCTCACCGGTGAAACGCGCGTCCGCGCGGAGTCGCAGCTTCGGCGACTGGTTGTTGTGCGCCAGGCGGTAGACCAGGCCGTAGTCCTCGCACCCGAGGTCCACGGTCGGCGTGCGCGTGGTGTTGGTGCCGAAGATCTTGTTCACGCCGTAGTCGTTGGACCAGTTGCTCTGGAGGATCGCCGCCGCGCCGGCCTCCTCGAGGGCGAGGCGGAGATCATTCATGGACAGCCCGGTCGACTGGACGCGCACGTTCCAGGCACGCATCCCCTGCTGCCGCGCCTCGCGCGCCGCATCCAGCGCGCCTTCCATCCCGAACTCCTCGAACTGCCGCAGCGGCCGGCAGCTCTCCTGGGCGTACGACACGAGAACGAACCTGCCGCGCACCTGCGGCAGCCAGGCACGGAAGTCGGCTGCGCTCGCGAACTCCGGCAGGATCACGACGTCGCCCTCGACGTTCTTGCCGCTGGTGCCCGGACTCCATGCGAGCATCATCCCCTCGAGCGTGCGCACGCGCGGCTCGACCAGGTCGATGTGCGTGACACCGCGCTGCCACCCGCGCCAGGTGCCGTACTGCTCGTTGCGCGCCTCGATGCCCCAGGCGCCGTACTGGCGGACTGCCCAGTCGTGTGCGGCCTTCATCCCGGGCGAGCCGGTCAGCCGCGGGCCCACGGAGTCGAGCAGCACCTGCGCCAGGGCCTCGACCTGCGAGTTGTCCATGGCCTCGGTCCAGATGCTGCGCAGGACCGGATCCTCCGTTGCAAACGTCTGCGCATTCGTCGCGCCTGCACCCGGTGCAGCCGCCAGCACGAGCGCAGCAAGCAGGGCTCGCCTCATCGCTGACTCCGTTCAGTCACTGGTTTCGCTGGAACGATGGGAATCTGGCCGGAACCGCCGCCACGGCAAGGGCAGCGGCGCCCCCGGTCGCTTTGCGCTACATTCGCCCGCATGCCTTCCACGGAGAATTCATGACAAAGCGGATACTCCTGCTCGGTGCTGTGCTCACCCTCCCCGGATGCGCGCCCGCGGAAATGGACATGCTGCCGGAGGCAGTGCGCGCAGTGGCGACACGCGCTGCCTCGAGCACCCCGGACCGGCTGCTGGTCGTGGCCGGGACGTTCGGGGACACCGCGATGACCTTCGCGACGCGCCAGGCGCTCGTGACCGCAGGTGTCGTCGTGCAGGACTCACCCACCGATGCCGACAGCACGATCGCGGTGCTGGAGTTCGTCTCGGCAGCGGAAACGGAGGGTGGCTGGCGTGTCCGCACCGCACGGACGGGCGGCGGCGCCGCCTCGGTGATCGACGCGCTCGCGTCGGAGGAGCGCGTCGAATGGCTGGTGCAATGCGGCGCCGAACAGTGCGAGGTGAGGGACTCGACGGCCTGGTGACCGGATAGGGTCAAGCCGGCATACCCGCCGCGATCCGGTCCGCCTCCGCGAGCCGCTCCGGTGTGCCGATATCGAGCCAGACGCCGTCGCAGCAGAACGGGCGGACCACCTGGCCGCGCTTCGCCAGGCGCAGATAGACGTCGATGATCGAGAACGTGCCGCGCTCCTCGATCAGCTCGAAGATGCGCGGCTCGATCACGTGGATCCCGGCGAAGTCCCAGCGCTGCAGCGGCCCCCTCGGCTCGCGTACGATGCGTTCCGCCCCGCCACCGCGCGGCGAAAAGCCGACCAGGCCGTCATCGTCGAAGATCAGGTAGCGCTGCTCCGAGGCAGGTCGAACCGCCAGCGTAGCGAGCGCGCCATTGCGGACATGTGCAGCGTACAGGGCGTCGAGCGGCGCCTCGGTCAGGATGTCGCCATTGTGGAGGAAAAACGGCGCATCGTGGCGGAAGTGCCGGCGCGCATTCCAGAGTCCACCCCCGGTATCCAGCGGCGCGTCCGGCTCGTGCGAGAACCGCACGTCGACGCCGAAGCCGTCGGATGAGTGCACGTACGCCTCGATCTGATCCGCGTGATGGTGCGTGTTGATGATGAGGCGGTCTGCACCCGCAGCAACCAGGCGCCGCGCTATGCGTTCCAGCAGGGGCATCCCACCTACGGGCAGCAGCGGCTTCGGTACCGTGTCGGTGAGCGGGCGCAGCCTCGTGCCCAGCCCCGCGGCGAGGATCATTGCATCCATGTCAGGGCGAATGGCAGAACGAGTGCCAGACTGCCGCTCACGCAAAGAGGTCTCCCTGTCCTCCGGGTGCGGGACGCCGGAAGAGGTCCGTGCGGACCTGGTGACGCGACGCGTTCAGCCCCAGCTTGCGGCACGTCGCGCCGAACACCGCGCCCATCTGATCCGCGAAGATCCCCTCACCCCGGCCGCGCACACCCCACCGCGAGTCGTACAGGTTGCCGCCCCGCATCGAGCGGACGCGGTTCAGCACCTTGTCCCTGCGATCCGGGAAATGCGTCTCGAGCCAGCGCTCGAACAGCTCCTTCACCGCGTGCGGCAGCCGCAGCATCACATAGCCCGCGCGCTGCGCGCCGGCGGCGTGCACCGCACGCAGGATGTCCGGCACCTCTTCGTCCGTCAGACCCGGCACGATCGGCGCGACCATGACGCCCACCGGTACACCGGCGGCCGCAAGCTTCTCGATCGCATCCAGCCGACGCGCCGGCGTGGCCGTGCGCGGCTCCATCACCCGCTGCACCTCGTTGCGGAGCGACGTCACCGAGATGTTCACCGTAACCAGCTCGAGCTGCGCCAGCTCGCGCAGCACATCGATGTCGCGCGTGATGAGATGGTTCTTCGTGATGATGCCGACCGGATTGCGGAACTCCAGCAGCACCTCCAGCAGCCGCCGCGTGAGACGGAAGCGGCGCTCCGCGGGCTGGTACGGATCCGTGACTCCGCTCATCACGATGACCTGCGGCGTCCACGACTTCTTCATCAGTTCCGCGCGCAGCAGCTCCGGCGCGTCCGGCTTCACGAAGATCTTCGTCTCGAAATCGAGCCCCACCGACAGGCCGAAGTACTCGTGCGTCGGGCGCGCATAGCAGTAAATGCAGCCGTGCTCGCAGCCGCGGTACGCGTTGATGCTGGCGTCGAAGCCGATGTCCGGACTGTTGTTGCGGGCAATGACGACGCGCGTGGTGTCGCGCAGGAACACCGTGCGCGGCGCGACGTCCTCCTCCTCGGCCGCGAGCGCATCCAGCGCGTCGCCGTCCGGCAGCACCTCGATCGGCTCGAACCGGTTGGCCGGGTTGTGCGCGGCACCACGACCGCGGTAGGTCAGGGTGGCGAGGGGCGCGGGCGGGGGCGAGTCAGGACCGAACATAGACCGAAGATAGCGCGGGAGCCTGCCTGGCTCAAGAGGGCGCGGTCGGCGGCTGCCCAGGTTGCGCGACCCTTCCCTGCGGGCCCGCCGGCCCGGACGGCCCCGACGGCCCGGACGGCCCAGACGGCCCTGACGGCCCGGGCGACCCCCACGGCCCCGCCTGTAGGGGTTTGCCGCACGCCGTGTGGGGACTTGACCGGTGTCGCCGCCCCGTCCGCACCGAGATAGTCCGCGCCACGTGGCCGGCCGCATGCGGGAAGGCGGGCACGTGTCGACGCGGGCCTGGAAACGGCACGCGCGAACGTGACGGGATCAGGGGAAAGGGCCAGGGATGGATACGCTGCTCGCCGCGCGGGCGCAGATGGAGGTATCGCTCGCGTTCCACATGATCTTCGCCGCACTGGGCATCGGCATGCCGCTGCTCATGCTGATGGCGGAGTGGCGGTGGCTGCGCAGCGGCCGTGAGCACTACCGGGTGCTCGCGCGGACCTGGGGCAAGGCGACGGCGCTGACGTTCGCGGTGGGTGCGGTGTCGGGCACGGCGCTGTCGTTCGAGCTGGGTCTGCTCTGGCCTCGCTTCATGGCCGAGGCGGGCGGGATCATCGGCCCTGCATTCGCGCTCGAGGGCTACGCGTTCTTCATAGAGGCGATCTTCCTGGGCCTGTACCTGTACGGCTGGGACCGTCTTTCGCCGCGCGCGCACTGGTGGACGGGCGTGCCGGTCGCGGTGAGTGGGATGATGTCGGGCGTGCTGGTCGTCGCGGCGAACGCGTGGATGCAGGCGCCAGTGGCACCGGAGGGCGCCGGCGCGGCGTTCGCTCCCTTCCTGTCCCCCCGCTGGCTGGACCTGGCGCTGCACTCGACGCTGTCGTGCTACATCGCCACGGGCTTTGCGGTCGCGGGCGTGTATGCCGTGGGCATCCTGCGAGGCCGCGACGACGCGTATCACCGCAGCGCGATCCGCATCGCGCTCGCTGTCGCTGCCGTGACGGCCATGCTGCAGCCGCTCTCCGGCGACATCAGTGCGCGCATGGCGGCGAAGCACCAGCCTGCCAAGCTCGCGGCGATGGAAGCGCTGTACGAGACGCGCACGCACGCGCCGCTCACGATCGGCGGCATCCCCGACGACGACGCGCAGACCCTCCGCTTCGGTCTCGAGATCCCGGCCGGTCTGTCGCTCCTCCTCGCGCATGACCCGGCGCACGAGGTCACCGGGCTGGACGCGTTTCCGCGCGACGAGTGGCCGAACGTGCTGATCGTGCACACTGCATTTCAGGTGATGGTCGGAGCCGGCTTCGCGATGGCAGGAATCGGCGCACTGTTCTGGCTCGTGCAGTGGAAGCGACGCGGCCGCGAGCCGCGCGCGCTATGGATCCTGCTGGTGGCCGCCTCGCCACTCGGCTACCTCGCACTGCAGGCCGGCTGGCTGGTAACCGAAGTCGGGCGACAGCCGTGGGTGATCTATGGCAGCATGCGCACGGCCGACGGCGTGACGACGGCCCCGGGCGTTCCCATCACCTTCTTCGGCTTCACGGTGCTGTACCTGCTGCTGGGCACCGCACTCGCCGCGCTGCTGCGCGCACTTGCTACCCACAACAGCGCACGGCGCGCACTGGAGCAGGCATGAGCGTCGAGCTCCTCGTAGGCGCTCTCGCCGTGGTTGCGCTGATCACGTACGCGGTGCTGGGTGGCGCCGACTTCGGCGGCGGCATCTGGGACCTGTTCGCGCGCGGGCCCCGGCGCGACGAGCAGCGTGCCGCGATCGCCGATGCGATGGGACCCGTCTGGGAGGCGAATCACGTATGGCTGATCTTCGTGATCGTCCTCCTGTTCACCGGGTTCCCGAGCGCCTATGGCGCGCTGTCGACCGGTCTGTTCGTTCCCTTCCACATCGTGCTGCTCGGCATCATTGCGCGCGGCGCGGCGTTCGTGTTCCGCGCGTACTCGCCGCGCGCTGCCGGAGAGGCGTCGAGCCCGCAGGCGAAACGGTGGGGCGTCATCTTCGGCGTCGCCAGCGTGGTCACACCCGTTGTACTGGGCATGTGCCTGGGCGCAGTGAGCTCGGGTGCAATGCGCGTCGATGACGCAGGGGTGCACTTCACGCGGACACCCTGGCTCGCGCCCGTCTCGCTCGCGATCGGTGCGCTCGCGCTCGCGCAGTGCGCGTACCTCGCCGCGGTCTTCCTCACGCTCGAGACCGACGGACCACTGCGCGACGACTTCCGCACGCGCGCGCTGCTCGCCGGCACCGCCGTCGTCGCACTTTCCGCTGCGCTCGTCCCCCTGCTGCTGCGTGAGGCGGAGCACCTCTGGCAGGGACTGGTGCGCGGGCCGGGCCTGTTCGCGCTCGTGCCCGGCGTTGTTGCGGCGCTCCTGTCGGGCTGGGCTCTGCGCGGGCGGCATTACCGGCTCGCACGCGCCGCGGCGGTCGCGCAGATCGCGTGTCTCGTCGCAGGCTGGGCCGCGGCGCAGTACCCGTACATAATCTACCCCGATGTGACGCTGGCAAGCGCCGCAGGCCCCCGGGCGACTCTACTCTTCGTTCTCTACTCGACACCGCTGGGCATGGCACTGCTGCTGCCGTCGCTCTGGTACCTGTTCCGGGTGTTCAAGGTGCGCAAGCACGACGCGGCACGGGCCGAGATACGGGCGACGCGTCCTGTCGGATAGGGTCGGATCCGGTAGTCGGATCCGTTCAGGCGCCCCCGTCCGGCAGTGGCACGGCCACGAGCATGAGCACGAACGCCGCCACACCGATGAGAAACGGCTGCGCGTCCCCGCTCAGGAAGTACACGACCGCCCCCAGGATCGCAGGTGCCTCGCCGACGGCCCATGCGATGATGGTGGTGCTCGCGACGGAGGCGGGCCCGGCCGCGCGCGCACGCAGCGTCCGAAAGACGAATGCTGCGATCACGACTGCGCCACTCAGGGCGAAGACGGCGAGTCGCAGTGCGTCGTGAAGGCCGGGCTCGAGCGAGGGCTGGCGCTGCGCCTGAGTGAAGTACGCGACCGCGCCGAAGGCGAGGACGCCGAAGAGGAGCGAGAGCCGGATGAGCCGCAGGACGGCGGGATCAGGTGCGTTGCCCATGGTGGTCAGCTGGAGTCAAATCGGAAGCAACGCGGAAGCTAGCCACTGCACGTCGAGCGAGTCGGTGAAAATTCCAATTGCTCGGCGCGGCCCAATTTCGAAAGGACGGAAGCCTTCAGGAAAGCGAACCCGCTGTGAGGTGTTCCCATCAACTACGAGCCAGTTAGCGCCAAAGCCAAGTGAATGAACCGAGTTATCGAACTCGGCAATCCATGTTCGGCCGGACACATCACATCGGAGATCGACGCCACCGGGAAGCTTCGTCCCGAACTCCCGACGATGGCTGCGAACGAGCGTTTCAACCTCACGTTCGACATCGGGGTCGCCGACCGCACCGGAGCCGAGCTCCTGGACAACCATCCCGCGCAGGTATCTGCGGATATGCTCTGTCCGGAGTGGTTCGGTTGAGACGGCAAGATCCAGCGTGTCGCGCACCCGACCACTGCTATCAAGATGGAACAGCCGTCCGTAATCTGGATCGAACACGCGTAGACTCCCGTCCGGACATGCATCCCAGAGAGGAATCCCCACGAGATGACGCGCGGCTTCGTCGCCACTCACGCCGGCGTCCAACACGTCCTCGAATTGAAGAAGAACCTGCAGTTGGTCATCCTGCACACGAACGATCTGACCGGAACGGTAGTCAACATCCGTCAGAAGTCCCTTCGGATAGACGGTCGTGATGACAGATCCTGCCATCACGCGTGAGCGAAACGGCGCCCCGTAGGTAACCTGTAGAATGTCCGACCGTGCATGGAACAAGAGACCCCGGTCGATTCGACCGCGATCGACAATCGTACCGTCGCTGGAGATCAGGAGTCGACGCTGCGTCCCCCGGTCCCATACCTCAACCCCCCCGTCGACGTTAAGAAGGAACGTCGGGAAGAGCATCTCACCCATTCCGCGACCTTTGCGACCTGTCGCAAGTTGGTGCTCTCCCTCGGCTCCATAGATGTGGACAAATGGCTCCATTGCATCAAGCACCCAGATGCTTCCATCATCGGTGGACATAACGTCACGTACATCTGTGAGTCGCGCAGCGGTGTCAAGCACCTGTAGGTGTGAGTCTTCGACAATCAGGGGTTCCGCCATGGGTGCTCCCGAACCGTCACCACACGCCTTGAGCATTGGGAGGACCGCCAGCATAAGGAGCTGCGCCGCCGAGCCGCGCATGGCAATCTCCGTTAATGAGTCCAGAGGTCTGCGATACGATGCTCGATATCGATGCGCATCATCGTGCGTTCGGGCAGCTGCTCGAGCACCCGTAATGCCCGCCGGTACTGTGCAATGGCGCCCGTTGTATCAGCAAGCGCCTCCGCCGTGCGTCCAAGATTGTAGAGCGAGATCAGTTCGTTAGTCGGATTACCGGCAACCCTTGCAAGGTCCAGCGCCTCGTGGAAGCTTGCCTTGGCCAGATCAGGTTGCTCCAGTCGCATTTGTGCAACTCCGATGTTGTTCAACATCGCGGCTTCGCGCACGACATCGCCGCGTTCATGCGCCAGCGACCGAGCCTGCTGCCACAGGCCAATAGCATCGAGGAGGTCCGTCGGCGTCCCGCGCGTGCTAACTGCGCGCGCCTGTTGGTGTTTAGTCTCGATGCGTCGGATAAGTTGGTTAACCGCAGTGCGCAGCGCATCTGACGCGCACGCAAAGCGGACCTCCGGAGAGATTGAGAGGCTCGTGACAATCGGCAGGACGGGTAGTATGCGAGAAGTTGCCGTCCTGGCGCAAGGGAATTACCGACGCACCAGCGTGACAGACATTGAGTGTCGGCAAGTCGACGCGAGATGATTCCTGGTCGTGGCACTCGAGGGCGGCCTGTTTCCGTGCAAGACCTGATCTCGGCGGGCCT
>DASTYK010000168.1 GCA_035764935.1 Longimicrobiales bacterium
CCGCTCGACGCCCGACATCGCACCCGGCGCGACCATCTTTGTGCCGGAGGAGCCGCCCCAGGAGGGTCGCAGCTTCATCGACTCCGTCGCGACGTTCCTGAGCATCGCAACGACGGCCGCGACCCTGCTGCTCGCCGTGCAGCGGATCAACTGATGGGAGCACGATCATGCTGATCCGGTCACGGCTCATCATTGCAGCAATGGCGGGCCTGGCGCTTGTGTCCGGCTGCGGTCCCGACTCCACTTCGCTCGTCCGCGGCGACCAGCTCTGGGCCGACTCCGCGTACGACCGTGCGATTGCCGAGTACCGGCTCGCGCTGCGGGAAACCAACAACGACGAGCAGGTCGTTGCGCGCCTCGCGCACGCGTACGCGGTGACCGGTCAGTTCGATCAGGCGCACCGCTACTACGACGAGCTGCTGAAGCAGGCGCCGGAGTACACCGACCAGGCGGTGTACGACTACATGCTGCTCGCCGCGCGCTCGCGTGCACGCGGTGACCGGTTCGGCATGGCCAACGCGGTGGACGCGGCGAACGCGCTGCGGCCGGGGCTGCCGCTCGGCGAGACCTCGGCAGCGCTGGCGCGCTACTATGCGCAGACGGGCGACGCGGAGCGTGCGGTCGACTTCTTCGAGCGCGCGCTGGCGGAAGCGCCGGCCGACTCGATCCCCACGCTGCTGTTCGAGCTGGGCAGCGTGCAGGAATCACGCGGCAACTGTCCGGAAGCGATTGCGGCGTTCAATGCGTACCGCACGCGGGCGCCGCGCGGCCCCCGGGCCGACGAGGCGCGCTGGCACGTGGGGAACTGCAGCTACGAGGTGGGCCGGACCGCGCTCGCGGATGAGCGGGACGCGGACGCCCTGCGCGCGTTCGATACCGTGATCCGCCTCGGTGTGCCGCAGAACCTGGTCGACCAGGCGTGGTTCGAGCGCGGCGAGCTGCTGCTCGAGCAGGGCCGCCGCGACGAGGCGCTGGAAGCCTATTACCGCGTGCTCGAGCGCAACCCGGGGCGCAGCAACCAGCTCACGCAGCGGGCCCAGCGCCGCATCGACGAGTTGCGCTTCGGCGCCCCCGGAACGAGCTTCCCGCCGGCCGGGTAGAGCACGGCCCATTGCGACCGGAACGAGACCGAATGATGCGAACGATCCGGACCGCGGCCCTGGCTGCGGTCCTCGTCATGATATCAGGCTGTGCCTCCTCGAACGCGGCGCGCCTCGCGCAGCTCGATGCCGACCAGCTCTTCAAGGAAGGCGAGACTGCGCTGCGCGCAGGCGACTGGGACGACGCCATCGAAGCGTTCGAGCGCTTCACGCTGACGTTCCCGACGCACCCGCGGAACCAGGAGGGGCGCTATCAGCTCGGCAGCGCGTACATGGGCAAGGAGGAGTACATCACCGCCGCCAACGAGTTCTCGCGGCTGGCCGATGACTATCCCGCCGGCCCGTGGGCGGACGACGCCCGCTTCAAGGTCTGCGAGGCGTACGGCGAGCTGTCGCCGCATCCGCAGCTCGACCAGGAGTACACCCAGGGCGCGATCGAGCACTGCCAGTCGCTGATCACGTACTATCCCGAGAGCGAGTACGTGGCGCGCGCGCAGGCGATCCTCGACGACATGCTGGCCAAGCTCGCCGAGAAGCAGTACCAGGCAGGCGAGTTCTACCGGAAGCGCGGCGCGATCGACTCCGCGATCCTGTACTACGAGCGGACCCTCGAGCAGTACCCCAGCTCGCCCGCCGTGCCCAAGGCGCTGCTCCGGCTCTACGAGGCGTACAACGAGATCGGCTACACGCAGGAGGCGCAGGCCGCGCGCGACCGGCTGCTGCGCGAGTTCCCGAACTCGGAGCAGGCCAGGGAAGTGAGCGGCGGCACCGCAGTGGAGGGGAGCTGAGTCCGCACTCCGGCATGAGGCTGGGCATCTTCGGCGGCACCTTCGATCCACCGCATCTCGGCCACCTGATCGTTGCACAGGACGCGGCACTGGCTCTCGCGCTGGACCGCGTCCTCTTCGTCCCGGCCGGCACGCCCCCTCACAAGCGCGACAGACCGTTGAGCCCGGCGGCGGCGCGCCTGGCCATGGTCCAGGCCGCGACCGCGCGCAATGATCGCTTCGCCGTGGACCCCTGGGAGCTGGAGCAGTCCGGTCCATCCTGGACGCTCGAGACCCTCCGCCACCTGCGCACACAGCATCCGGATGCGGAGCTGTGGCTGCTGATCGGCGCGGACCAGTGGGCGGAGTTCAGCACCTGGAGAGGACCGGAGGAGATCCTGTCCCTGGCATCTGTCGGGGTCATTCGGAGGGCTGGAGAACTGCATTCAACCACGGAGAGCACCGGGGACACAGAGCAACATCAGGGAGGCAGCCCCTCCGCTGCAGATGCTCTGTGTGCTCAGTGTCCTCCGTGGTTGAAAAAAGAAGTGGAACAGGGCCGTGTCATCTCCGTAAACGCCACGCGCATCGACATTTCCTCGAGCGAGGTGCGGCGGCGGGTGGGGGTGGGCGAGTCGATCCGCTACCTGGTGCCGGACCCTGTAGTCGAGATCATCTTTCGCGAGCAGCTCTACCGTTGAACGCGTCGCGGCGGGGCGGGTATGACCAAGGTTCCGCGCATGCTGCGCCGGATGAGCTGGCGAGGACGGCTGCGTGTGCCGCCGTTCCGACCGCAGACACTGACTGACGTCCAATGATCAAGTCGATTTTCAACAAGATCCTGGGTGACCGACACGAGCGGGAAGCCAAGAAGCTGACCCCGCTGGTGGACGAGATCAATTCCTGGGCGGACCGCCTCTCGGAGCTGCCGGAGGAGGAGTTCCAGCAGCAGACCGAAAAGCTGCGTGCGATCGTGCGGGAGCGCACCGCGGAGCTGGAAGCCGAGGTGGCGGAGCTGCGCGAGACCAAGCGGCAGACCGAGGAGGCGGTGGAGCGCGAGCGGCTGCAGGCTCGCATCGTAGCGGCGGAGGACGCGCTCAAGGCGCGGCTGCAGGAGGCGCTCGACGAGATCCTGCCGGAAGCGTACGGCACGGTGAAGGAGGCCTGCCGCCGGCTGCTCGGCCGGGAGATCACGGTCACGGGCCAGACCATGACGTGGGACATGGTCCCGTACGACGTGCAGCTCATCGGCGGCATCGCGCTGCACCGCGGCAAGGTCGCGGAGATGGCGACGGGTGAAGGCAAGACGCTGGTCGCGACCATGCCGATCTACCTGAACGCGCTGGCCGGTCGCGGCGTGCACCTGGTCACGGTGAACCCGTACCTGGCGCAGCGCGACAGCGAGTGGATGGGCACGATCTACCGCTACCTCGGGCTGACGGTCGACTGCATCGACCTGCACCAGCCCGGCACGCCGGAGCGGCGCACCGCATACGGTGCGGACATCACGTACGGCACCAACAACGAGTACGGCTTCGACTACCTGCGCGACAACATGGTGCACGCGCTGGAGCAGCGCGTGCAGCGGCCGCACTACTACGCGATCATCGACGAGGTCGACTCGATCCTGATCGACGAGGCGCGTACGCCGCTGATCATCAGCGGCCCCGTGGGCGAGGAGCAGTCGCAGGAGTACCGGGTGCATGCGCCGTCGGTCTCGAACCTGTACCGCAAGCAGACGCGCATCGTCAACGAGCTGATCGCGGACGCGGAAGCGGCGCTCGAGTCGGGCGACGAGCAGGCGGCGGGCGAGAAGCTGCTCGCCGCGAAGCGCGGCTCACCGAAGAACAAGCGGCTGCTCAAGCTGTTCGCGGAGCAGCCGTCCACGCAGAAGCTCGTCCAGCGGGTGGAAGCCGAGTTCATGCGCGACAAGTCGCTGCATGAAGTCGACGAGATGATGTACTTCGCGATGGACGAGAAGGGGCACAGCATCCACCTCTCGGAGCGCGGCCTGGACGAGCTGTCGCCGTCGGATCCCGAGGCGTTCGTCGTGCCCGACCTGTCGGAGGCGGTGGGCGCGGTCGAGCACGACCCGGACCTGTCGATCGACGAGAAGCGCGAGCGCATCCAGACGCTGGAGCGCGAGTATGCGGAGAAGAGCCAGAAGATCCACGCGATCCACCAGCTCCTGAAG
>DASTYK010000169.1 GCA_035764935.1 Longimicrobiales bacterium
CGCGCGCGCAGCCCGCTCCTCGAGGCCGAGCTCGCCGTAGACGAACGACAGCAGGTGAAACGCATCCGCCAGCATCGCGTCCAGTGCGACCGCACGCTCCAGTGCATCGCGCGCCTCGTCCGGTGCACCGCTCCGGTACAGCACGGACCCGACCTGCAGCTGCAGCCGCGGGTTGTCCGGGTCGAGCGCGGCGGCACGCCTGAGCGAGGCGAGCGCAGCGTCCTGATCGTCGCGGCGCAGGTGCGCACGCGCGATCTGCTCGTGCACGTGCGCGTCTTCCGGCCGGCGACGCAGCACGTCGCCCCACTCGGCGAGTGCACCGTCGGGATCGCCGGTGTAGAGCAGCACGCGGGCGAGACGGTCACGCGCCTCGACGTCGTCCTCGTTCGCCTCGAGCCGCGCATGCAGCTTCTCGATCAGCTCGTCGAAGTAGCCGGTGCCGAAGTACGCGATATGCAGGTTGCGCTCGGCGACCTGCATGTCCGGATCGATCTCGATCGCGCGCTCGAAGTGCGCGACCGCGTCGCCGTACATGCCCTTGTTGTAGTAGACGACGCCAAGGTTGTTGTGCGCTCCCGCATCGTACGGGTTGATGCGCCGCGCCAGGCCGCGCAGGATCTCGACGTCGCGCTGCGAGCGGGGCTGGGCCGCGCTGCCCGTCTGTTTCGCCTCGTCCGCACCACGATCCGTCCATGGCAGCGTGGCCGCTGCGGGGGAGGCCGCTGTCTCGCTCATCACACCAGCCGCAGCGCGCGCAGCAGCACCTTCAGCGACGCGCGATCGGGAATCAGGAGAAAGTGCGCCGGCAGCTCTGCCGAGCCTTCCATGTGCATGGTCACGTTGACGCAGAACACGTCGTCGGTCGTGTCGCCGAAGTTGATATAGGTCGTCGCGAGCACCGCGGCGGCCATGTCGATCGCGAGCGCGGGAACGGACATGATGAGCAGCATGCCCATGAAATCCGACAGCGCATTCAGGTATGCGCCGACGATGATGTTGCCGACCTCCTTGAGCGTGGACTGCTCCAGCTCGCCGAAGCCGTCCGGGAAACCGGGATCGTCACGCCCCAGCAGCATGCCCGCCAGCCGCGACGCCGTCGGTGCCGGGAAGACCTGCACCGTGCGGCCCGTGATGTCGCCGAGAATGCGCATCAGCACGGCCGATACGACCTCGTCCGGCTCGCCGACGACCGTGCCGACGTCCTGCAGCCGCAGGATGCTGACCTCCGGCACCTCGATCGAGACACGCCGGCCGGTGAGCTGCGACAGCGCTGTCGCCGCGTGACCGGCTCCGATGTTCGCAACTTCGCGAAGTCCGTCGAGCTGCCTGGTTTGCAGGCCGCGCAGATCCATTGCGTCCTCAGATCACGCTGAGTGGATCGAGCACCAGCGCCGGCCGGCCGTCGGCCAGCAGCGTGGCACCGGAAAAGATCGGCAGTGTCCCTGCCGCCGCATCGAACGTCTTCACCAGGATCTGCTCGTGCCCGACGATCTCGTCGAAGCCGAGCGCAATCCGCCGCTGCCCCAGCTCCGCGACGATGGCAGCACGCTCGGTACGCACGTGCCGGCTTCCCAGCACGCGCGTCATGCGAACCAGCGGCAGCGCCTCCTCGCGCAGCTTCACGTATTCACCCCCCGGGGTTCGCCGCTCGATCGCGCCCTCCAGTTCGATCGCCTCGCTGATGTGCGTGAGCGGCACCGCGTACTCCTCGCCGTCGACCCGGACCAGCAGCGCGCGCGCGAGCGCGAGCGTGATCGGCAGCCGCAGCGTGAACGTCGTGCCGCGGCCGGGCTCGGTGCTCATGTCGATCGCACCGCCCAGCGCGCGCACCCTCGAAAGAACCACATCCAGGCCCACGCCCCGCCCCGACAGCTCCGTCACCTGCTCTGCCGTCGACAGGCCGGGGTGCGCCATCAGCCTGAGCAGCGCATCGTCGTCGTGCGCAGCGGCCTCCGCTTCAGCGGCGAGTCCCGCGAGGCGTGCCTTCTCGAGCACACGCTCGCGTGCGACACCGCGGCCATCGTCCTCCAGCGCGATCCGCACGCTCGCTCGCGCACGCTCCGCACGCAGCACGATGCTGCCCCGCGCCGGCTTGCCCGCCGCGACGCGCTCCGCCTCGGGCTCGATCCCGTGATCCACCGCGTTGCGCAGCAGGTGCAGCAGCGGATCCACGACATCGTCCAGGATCGAGCGATCGATCTCGATCCCCTCGCCCTGGACCCGGAAGTCGACCTCCTTCTCTGCGCGTCGCGCCGCGTCGCGCACCACGCGCGGGAACCGCTCGAACGCTTCGCCGAGCTGCACCATGCGCACCGACAGCACCGCATGCTGCAGATCCGAGAGCAGCGCGCTCAGCCGGCTGACCGCGTCCGCGCTGCCCGCGCGGTCGCCGAGCTCCTGGCGGAGCCGGCGCTCCAGCAGCGACAGCTCGCCGATGCCGTCCGCAATCTCGTCGAGACGGCGCTGGTCCACGCGGACCTGCACTGCACGCGGCGCCTCCGTGACGACCTGCCCCGGACGCGCAAGCGGCTGCACGGACGTCGCGTCCTCGAACACGACGTCCTGCACCTCGCCCGCTCCGCGGATCACCGCCTCCAGCTCGGTGCGCTCCACGCTCG